>WRBN01000018.1 GCA_009784515.1 Spirochaetaceae bacterium
GTGGCCGCTAACGTAACTATTTGGCAAATTAACGGCACCGTATTACCTACCGCCACCGAAGCCAGCCACTACTACACCAACCGTTTTAAATTAGGATTAGTTACTTTACTCATTAGTTTAGGTATAGTTTTAAGTTTAGGATTAGCGGCTCCTTACCTTATTAAGAAATTTTCTAATTATGTCTTTAACCGAGCTACGTTCTCGGGCGCTAAATTGGCTTTTAACGGTAACTTTAGCAACTTTCCTAAATCTATTTTCGTCATATTTATTATTTTATTAGTTACAGCTTTTATCCCGGAATTTTTAGGCGCCGGCAGTGAAGATATGATTGCTGCCCTGCAAAGTGGCGACTACCAATTTTTAATTTCTGCTTACGGTATTCATTTTGTCATCAATTTACTCTCTTTGCTTATTAGCGCTCCGCTAACTGTAGCCGCTTACAAGTGGTGGTGCAGCCATACACGCATAGAAAGTATTAGGCCGCAAGAAACTTTGGCCCCAACTACCGAACCGGTAACTGTATAAATTAATGAGGGATAAGGAATAGAAAATAATTATAAAAGCGCATTCCTTATTCCCTCTATTATCTGCACCGTATCATCGGCATTAAAGCAACTGCTATAAGGTTTTAAACTGCGTAAAAAAGTTAGCTGCCGCTTAGCATAACGGCGGGTATTTTGTTTAATAGCCTCTTTAATTTCGGCTTCGCTGCTAAGATTAGGGTTAAACCACTCGGCATAACCAATAGCTTTCATCGCCGGGCTAGCCGCCGTTGCTCCCAGTTGTTTTAAGTTAGCTACTTCGGCAGCTAAACCGGCAGTAAACATAAACTCTATCCTTTCGTTAATCCTTTGATAAAGTTCTTCGCGCGGTCGTTCTAAAATAATAATGGTTAAGTTTAAATCTTTGCGCGGTTTAAGCGGCCGAGCAAAGCTGGAGAGCGGTCGTCCGGTATCATAAAACACCTCGAGAGCCCGGCTTACGCGGTAACTATCGTTACTATGCAGGCGGCCGGCGCTTATAGGGTCTACCCTGCTTAATTCGTTATATAACGCCGGCTTACCTTCATTAATTAACCTTTGCTGAATATATTTGCGGGTAGCTTCGCTGGGCGGCGGCGCCTCGCTGCTGCCGTAGAGCAAATTTTGCAAATAAAATAACGAGCCACCGGTTAGCAGTAAATCTCCTTTACTTGCAGCGATAAGCTGCTCAGCCTGCCGGGTAAAATTACTAGCGGTAAGTTGCTCATTAAAATTTAAACAATTTATAAAATGATGAAGAATAAGTTGTTGTTCGGCAGGGCTTGGCTTGGCGCTGCCAATATTAAGCTGCCTGTAAAAAGAAGCGCTGTCGGCATAAATTACCCCGCTAAAACGGCCGGCTAAGTTATTAACTAGGGCCGTTTTACCTACGGCAGTAGGGCCTAATAAAGCCAGCAGTTTAGTCTTGGTCAATCTTATAACTTACAACTTTGTGCATTACCTCTTTTAAAGCCAGCGATACCACTTTGCCTTCTTCTTTAAAAAAGCTTTCATCGCTGCTTAGGGTGAGTTGGGCTGCCCGCCTAATGGCCACATTGGTAATTTCGTAAATATTTTGGTTACTATCAACAATTTCTTTTAACGGCATATCACTTTTATTCATAACTAACTACTATAACACCTAGTATCGGTTTTGTCAACTATTTTTTTACTATTTAAAAGCTTTTAACCTTAAAGCATTACTAATTACCGCTAAACTGCTAAAGGCCATCGCAAAGGCGGCAAACATAGGGTTAAGCAGCGGCCCGCCAAAAATATGAAAAACTCCCGCCGCCAAAGGCAAGCCGATAATATTATAACTAAAAGCCCAAAAAAGGTTTTGTTTAATGGTGCGCATCGTGGCTTTGCTTAAACGCAAAGCTTTAACTACATCTTGTAAATTATCTTTCATTAACACAATATCGGCTTCATCTAAGGCCACATCGCTGCCACTGGCTACGGCAATACCCACATGCGCTTCGGCTAAAGCAATGGTATCGTTAATGCCATCACCCACCATCGCCACGATACGGCCGCTATCTTTAAGTTCTTTAATTTTTTCGCCTTTACCATCGGGGCGAACTTCGGCAAAAACCGCCTTAATCCCGGCCTGCTGAGCAATAAGCTGGGCCGTCGTGTGGTTATCACCGGTAAGCATAATAGTATTTATCTGCATAGCTGCCAGCTGGGCCATAGCGGCGGCGCTTTCGGTCTTAATAACATCGCGCACCACAAAAACAGCCGCCAACAAATTATTCTGCGCCAAAAAGATAAGCGTACCTTCGGCCTCCAGCTGCTCATAACTCTCCGGTAATTTAATATTATTGTTAAACATTAAATTTTTAGCGCCAAGTAAATAATGATTATCATCAATACCTCCGCTCACGCCTAGTCCGCTTAAAGTAGCAAAATTAGTTAATGGGTACAAACCAAGTTGATTAGCCGTAACAAAAGCTAAAGCCAACGGGTGGCTGCTGCCTTGCTCTAAGCTGGCGGCAAGCTTAACGGCTTCGTTTTCAGTTAGATTGTCATTTATAAGCAAAGTTTTTATTAATTTGGGTTTACCCTCTGTGATGGTGCCGGTTTTATCAAAAACCACGCTATTAACTTTGGCTGCCCGCTCAAAAGCCTCGCCGCCTTTAATCAGTAAACCCAACTGGGCGCCGCGTCCGCTGCCCATCATAATGGCCATTGGTGTAGCAAGGCCAAGCGCGCACGGACAGGCAATAACCAGCACCGCCACCGCAATAGTTAAGGCCGTTGTCAGCGGTGCGCCGGCCAACAACCAGCCGCCAAAAGCAATAATAGCCATCAAGATAACCGCCGGCACAAAAAACTTAGACACCGTATCGGCCAACGCCTCAATAGGCGCACGGCTGGCCTGCGCATCTTCCACCAATTTGGCAATTTGATTAATCAGCATAGCCTCGCCTACCCGGCCGGCACGCATTTTAAAGTAACCATCGGTGTTAATGGTAGCTCCAATTACTTCGGCAGCTTGGCCTTTACTTACTGGGATACTCTCGCCGGTAATCATTTGCTCATCAATATAAGCCGCTCCTTCGGTGATAACGCCGTCGACCGGGACTTTCTCGCCGCTTTTAACAATTAAAATATCACCTTTTTGCACTAAATTTAAAGCAATCTCTTCTTCTCCGCCACCGGCCAACTCTCTGATGGCCGTTTGCGGCGTTAATTTAAGTAATCTTTCGATAGATTGTTTTGCACGGTTTTTATTTTTAAGTTCTAGCATTTTACCCACCAGCACTAAAGTTAAAATGATACCGGCTATCTCAAAGTAAAGGTAATGCGCCGCATGGGCATCGCCCTCTAAAATACGATAAATGCTAAAAAAGCTGTACACAATGGCCGCCGCCGTGCCTACGGCCACAAGGCTATCCATATTGGGCGAAAAATTGATTAAGGCCTTAAAGCCGCGCCGGTAAAAATTAAAGCCGGCTATAACGAGGGGAATAGTTAAAAAAAGCTGCACAAAGGCATTAGTTGTGGCGTCCCGCAGGGCAGTGGTATAAAGAAATTCAAAGTCGTGGCTTGCGTCCACCAGCCTTAGCAGGGACATATAATCGATAACCGCCGGGATAGGCAGCCCAACCTTTGGCCCCATCACCATATAAAATAACGGTGCAGCAAAGATAGCTGCCACAACGACGCGTAACTTTAAAGCCCGCTCTTCTTTGGCGCTATCTTTAGCCTCTGCGCCCAACCATTTATAGCCGGCTTTGTTTACCACCTGCGCCAAAGCAGTCAAATTAGTTTGTTTATTATCAAAACTAATAGCGGCTTTTTCGGTGGCATAATTAACGGTGGCCACACTTACACCGGCGGTTTTGGCTAAGGCCCGTTCCACTCGTTTGGCGCAGGCGGCACAGCTAAGGCCGCCGATATTAATGTTTACTTTTTCGGTCATTATTTAACTACACCCTTTTTTGACTCATATTTTAAATACAAAGATTTTAGCTCGCCTTCAAGCAAACCAAAAATAACTACGGCGTTAGGATTGGTGCAACCTTTTATATAATATGCGTTCATTAATTACTCCTACCTATAAACATTTGTCAGGGTTTTTAACTTTTCATATAAATTTACTACATTATCTACATTTTCTACAGCTAAATTTTGGTAAACAGCCCAACGCAGCGTGCGTTTTTTATCGCCATTATCGTGGTCCTTATAGTTAATAATTAACTGATAACCGGCAAAAGAGCGACCCTATTGCCTCTTAGTTCATTTAATTGCAACCCGGTGATGGTGTTGTAAAAAATGATTTTTTCGTCATCATTTATTTTTAACGCCGAACTGCCTAAAACTATTTTTTTATTTTTAATAAAAAAAGGCAATTTATTGACAATAATAAATAATAAAAAAACCGGCAACACAACAATAAAACGTCTATCGGGCGCTACCAAAGCAGTATTATTAACAACAAGAAACCAAATGATAACCAACTCTATTCCCAACGCATTAACAATAGGGATACGGTATTTTATATTATATTCGTGCATAAATTATTTTTGTATAGGTAGTTACTCATTTAAATAAATAAAAGAGTGGCGACTAGACCACTCTGATAACTTTTTAGCTTTGTTATAATTTAATATTCGCCGGGCGCTAACTCTATACGGGTAATTTGGCGGCGGCGGTTATCTCTGTAAACGTAAACCATTGTTACACCCATGTCTCTAAACTCTTGCAATTCGGGTTGGCCGCTTAAAGCTTCAATTAAGTTGGTACGCACAGCCGCAGTAAAGACGGGTACGTTTACATCGGCTACAGCTATTTCAGTAAGGGTAAAAAGATAAACAATTTTTCCGCCGCGCTCCGAACGAATAGATTCTAACCTTTCGCCTTCGGCGACCATTACGGGTAAACTTATTTCACGGTTTATCTCACGTACTACATTACGTACAAAATTATCTAATTCCCTGTTTGCATAAACATTTACCGTTGCCGTTAGCAAAACCAACACTATAAAAAATTTTGTCAATTTTTTCATAAATTCCTCTCTTAGTATCGGGAGTATACTCCCAAACAAGCTATTTTGTCAACTAAAATTAAGAAAAAGGAAACTATCCATCTGTATAAATATAATTAATTTTATAATTTATCTATATTCTTGATAAGTTAGCTCTATCCGAGTAATTTCGCGCCGGTTTCTGTCCCGATAAACATAAACTATAGTTACCCTATTATCTAGCAAAGGTTGCATTACAGCGGCATTGGCCCTTAAGTTAGCTATTATAACGGGTCGCATCTCGGCAACAAAAGCTACGGCATCAATCTCGGCAGCTGTATGATTTACTAAAGTATAAGTATGCACCATTCTGCCGCCGCGCTCGGCCCTTGTAGAATCCCAGCGCAAGCCGTCGGCAATCATCATCGGCAACCTAATGTGGCGGTTAGTTTCTCTTACCACTTCGCGCACAAAAGCGTCTTGCCCGCTGTCGGCATTATTCGTAGTAGCGCAACCCACTAAGGCCGCCAATAAAATTAAACCTAAATATTTAAGGCCGGCCTTTTTATTAAATTTCATATCTTTTTCTCCCTTAAGGCAATAAAGAGAGTATCAGTTTTCATCATTGATGTCAATCCCCTAATTTGTATTATAACATATAACACTAGATTAAACTATAAAATTACGGGCTTAAAACCTATATAACTTATTAATTACTGCGTAAGACACGGTTAATTATTTGGTCTATGGTGTTATCGGCTGTTTGTACGGTGCGTTGGTTGGCTTCGTAAGCGCGGTTAGCCGCTATCATATTAACCATCTCGCTAATAGCATTAACACTGGAGGTCTCTAAAACCCCTTGCAGCACCTGCGGCCGAGCCGGGTTATCGCGCTCCATTAAAACCGCCTCACCCGAAAGCTGGCTGGCCTGCCACAAACTGCCGCCTTGTTTATTGAGGTAACGGGCGGCATCTTGCCCCATCAAATCGTAAAAATGCACAATTTTAAGCCTGTCAAAAAGTTCTGTTTGTTCCCACTGGTTACCGGTGGCGCTTACCAGCTGCCGTTCGTCATCAAGGTCGTAAACGGCATTGTAAAAAATATTGCCGTCAATATCGATTCTAAAGTTATTTTCCTTCACGCGGATAGGGCCGTTTTCGCCCATCACCCTAAAGCCCTCTTTGGTTACCACATAACCTTCGCGCCCTAAAGTAAACGAACCGTTACGGGTGTAACGTTCGCCGTGCGGGGTTTCTATCACAAAAAAACCTTCCGCCCTTATGCCGTTACTACCTAAAGCAATGTCAAAATCGTTACCGGTTTCTTTAAAGCTGCCTTGCTCAAAGGCGGTGTAAGTTTCGTTATATTCTACCCCTGTGCCCAGCCGGCCAACGATAGGGGCGGTATCAAAGCTACCAATAGGCATAGTGCGCACACCGTTATCGTTGGTGCGCCTAATAAGCAATTCCGGAAAGGCCTTCATCACCGAAACATCGCGCTTAAAACCGTTAGTATCCACATTGGCTAAGTTGTTAGCTATTACATCTAACCTATGCTCCTGTGCTTGCATACCGCTGGTGCCTATCCATAATCCTCGTAGCATTATTAACCCTCTTTGCCTTTAATTATCGTGCCGGCTAAGGTATACCTTTAGCCCAAAATTTACTGCTAATTAGCCAACCGCCGCATAATAGCCTCTACCACAAAAGCATCACCGTAACGGCCTTCGGTGCGGATACGGTCCCTAAAACGCTCGGCATCACGCCGGTCGTTCCACGCCCCAATATGCAGCCGGTAAAAATCTTGTCCATGCACACGAGCAGTTTGAATTATGGCCAGATAGCCGTATTCTATTAACCTATCACGTTCTTCTATAGCCCTTATCATACTGGGGTAACTTACTAACTGCACCCAAAATGCTTGGCGATTAACAAAATTTTCGGCCGTTACATTAGTGGTAGCGGCCGGCAGTCTTGTTATTGACGCCGGCGGATTAACCGCAGGCTGCTGCGTTAGCGGTACGGTGATAGTTGGTGTTGCCGGCTGGTTATCCGTAGCCGTTGTCGCGGCCGGCGGGCTAACCGTAACCGGCGGAGGTGTTACAGCCGATGGCGGCGGAATAATCACAGGCGGCGTTATTGGCACGACGCCGGAGGGCGGTGGCTCGGCAGCTTCGTCAACCATACTTAAAAAAAAGCCAATATTATTATTAATTGTATTAGTTACCGTAGTTTGCTCGGCCGTTTCATCTTCTGCGGGAGGTAAATCGTACGGGTCGGTGGCAATGATAACAGAATCTTCACCCGGCAACAAGGGTTGATTAGCTATAGTTGCAGGCAGCCTATTGCCGCTGCTAAAAACGGTAAAGGCTAAAAAGATAGTTAGCACCATAATAAAGCCTGCCGAAACTACAGCAAATAATCTTACTTTATTTTGCATAACCACCCTGCTTTATTTTACTTAATATTTTAACCATTTGTTTATTTAGGTACCTTTGCCCGCAATAATTCCTTACTCTATAAATATCGACTTTATAGCTTAAATATTTTAGGCTAAGGCTGCGCTGGCTGTAAATACGCTTTAAAGTAAACAACAAACCTCGTTTATCGCGTTTTAAAGCCCTTATCACTCTTACCGGTAACGGGGCCGTTAGCCAAATTACCACATTTACATAACCTTTTAGCGGCCAATAAGGCAGTAAAGCCGCATTAATGGCTATCTCTCTCTCTTTGTTTTGCTCAATTATTTTTTTAATTTGCTCTACAATGTAAGGGTGGCTAATAGCGTTAAGCTTAACCAACTGCTCCTTACCGCTAAAAACCAGTTGGCCCAACTTAGGGCGGCTAACCTCACCGCTACTATCTAAAATGGCCGTACCAAAGGCAGCCACTATGGCGTTTTTATTGGCTGTTAAGGCCTCTATGCCTAACTTATCGGCATCAATTATTAAATAACCCTGTTTTTCTAGGGTATTTGCCGCCATATTTTTACCGGCGGCCGTTTTACCCGCTATGCCAATAACCATAATATTAACTATCGGCACGTTAATAACTGAAAACTGAAAACTGAAAACTGAAAACTGAAAACTGAAAACTGAAAACTGAAAACTGAAAACTGAAAACTGAAAGATTGTAACTCTTATTCTATGTTTGTCAACTATCAGTTTTTAGTTCTCAACTCTCAGCTATTCAAGCCCCTTGCCATAACTGCACATTTGGCTTACAATAACCAAATGGCTAACATTACCTTTATTACCGGCCCTATGTTTTCGGGCAAATCGGCACGACTGCTCGAGCTTATTTTATTAGAAAAAGCGCAAAGTTACTATCAATACCTCTTTATTAGGCCGGTTATAGATAACCGCGGCTTTATTACCCGTGATAAAGTGATGGAAAAACGTTTTGCCAACAGCCGGCACAACATCGAAAATATTGTGGTTGACAATTTTACCGAACTTAATAAACTAGACCTTAGCCCCTACGAGGCTATCTTTATTGACGAGCTGCACCTTTTTAACGATGACGAAGACGAAGCTCATCTTTTCTTTAAAAAAATTGTGCATAACAACATTCCCTTAATAGCCGGCGGCCTTAACGGTAGCAGCGAACAAGAAAGTTTTGTCGCCATAAGCCGTTTTTTGCCTTTTATCACCAAAATAGAGCTCTTAGAGACTGCATGTTACAACCAAACCCACGATGATGCCGATAGCCACGCTAAAGCCGGCTATACCAAATGGGTTGGTAAAAAAAGCAAAAAAGGTTTAATCGAAATTGGCGATAGCAGTTATGTCGCCAGCTGTGCGGCCTGCTTAAATAAAAATTAAGAAGTAATAATTAATAATTATAAAAGCCGTACAGCGGCCAGCATAAGCTATGAGTTATTATCTATTAATTGTTACCTAAAGAAAAATTATGTTTCTTAAAGATATTTTAATAGAGGCCGGCCGGCAATTAAAGGCCATTAGCGATAGTCCGCAGCTAGATGCCGGCCTTTTACTTGCTCATACTTTAAAACTAAACCGAACGCAGCTTTATAGTTTGCCTAGTGATTACCGGCTTTGTGATGAACAACTTGATAGCTATCAAAAACTTATAAAAAAAAGATTAACCGGTTACCCGGTGGCTTATCTTATTAACAACCGTGAATTTTATGGCCGTAACTTTTTTATCAAAAAAGGGGTACTTATTCCCCGCCCCGATAGCGAAATACTAATAGAAACCGTATTGGCTTTATATCGGAAGCAGCCCTTTAAAACTTTGCGCGATGTCGGTACCGGCAGCGGCTGCCTCGCCATCACTTTAGCGCTTGAACTTGGCGAAGCCGTTCTGGTAACGGCCAGCGATATTAGCTCCATAGCGGCAGAGGTATTTGCTGTTAATAACCAAAACTTAACCGGCGGTAAGGTGGCCTTTAAAGAGGTATCGCTGCTGGAAGACGATGAAAGTTACGATGTTATTATCGCTAATCTACCTTACCTGACCACAGAAGAAACCAACGAAAAACTGGCCGAACAGTGGCAAGAGCCCGCACTGGCCCTTGATGGCGGCGGCGATGGCTTAATTTTAATTGCCAAACTCATAAAACAAGCGCAAGGTAAAACTAGCGCCATTATCTTAGAGGCCGACCCGCGCCAAATGGCCGCTATTAATAAATTATTAATAGCGGCGGGCTTTAACCACACCCATACCGAACGCGATTTAGCCGGTGATGAACGGATAATAATAGGTAAAATTAATAATTAAAAAGTAAGGAGTAAAAATTAATAATCTCTTAATTTTTACTCCTTACTTTAAAATCTAAAGCTATTTGCTTTTTATTTAAAATATAACTAGCTACAAAAATAGCGGCTCCAGCCAATATCATAAATAAACTTAAAATTTGCCCCATACTTAAATTTAAAAAGCTGGTAAAAAGCTGGGGTAAATTATCGCCGGGTCCTAAAGCTACAACAAATCCCAAATGACTGTCGGGCTCGCGTAAATATTCTACAAAAAAACGGGCAAAGCCAAAGCCCATAAACATAAAGGCGGTAACCATACCGTTAAATTTTTTAAAACGGGCTATAACAAACCATAAAAGTAAGCCCACCAACAGGCCTTCGGCAAAACCTTGCACCAGCTGGCTGGGATAACGCGGTAAATTAACAAAAATATCGCCCGTAATATCCATGCCTATCTGTTCGGCAATTTGTTGTACCCAAATATGATAAGTAAAAACCGGCGTGGCCTGCGGAAAAAGCATTCCCCAACCGGCCGCCGTAATGCGGCCGTAAAGCTCGCCGTTAATAAAGTTGCCCAGCCGGCCCCAAGTATAGCCAAAAGGAATTACCATCGCCATTAAATCGGCGGCCGCTAAAAAATTAATTTTAAACCGCCAACAGTAAACTAAAACGCCAATAACTCCGCCGATAACTCCGCCATGAAAACTTAAGCCCGATATACCCACAAATTGCCCGCCCTGAAAGGGCCAAATAATACTTAACGGGTTACCAGCAAATTCGCTAAAACCATAAACAAAAACATAAAAGAGCCGTGCCCCTAATAATAGGCCAACAATACCGTATAAAAATAAATCTTCCAGCTGCTTTTTATTAAGCAAAGGTTGTTCTTGTTTAGCTAAATATTTTTTGGCCAAAATATAGGCCGTTAAAAAGGCCAAAATATACATTAAACCATACCATCTAATTTGCCCTAAAAAACCGGGCAAAAAAGGAAATATTTCGGGCCTAAGCCAGCTGGGGTAATTTATATATAACATAGTTTATCCTTTTATTTTTCTTCAAGCATACTCCTTTCGGCTATAAGGGTCAAGAGGCAGAAGAACACGGGAATTGATAAATTGCACTTTCAAATCCCCTCCGCTGGCGAAACGAGCAGACGAGGGAGTGGAAAGCTTAATCGCACTTAGTTACGACCACTACCCCGGCCTAACGGCCACCCCTTCGTCAGTGAAGGGGATTTATATGCTCATTTTATGAAAACAGTTTATTATTTTAATAATTTTTTAGCATCATTGTCATCAATTTTAAAAAAATCTACCTCTTTTTTAAGCAAATTAGCCTGCTCGTTAAGCACTTCGGCGCTGCTGTTAATCTCTTCGGCCGCACTGGCGTTGTGCTGAATAATACTATCCAAACCGGTAATAGCTTTAATAACTTGCTCCACACCTTCATTTTGCTGGCGGGTACTGCTGCTAATTTCTTCTACCAACTGGGCCGTATTTTGAATTTCGGGCACTACATCAAGGATAGATTTACCGGCTTCTTCGGCCACCTTAACACTACGGCCGGCCAATTCGCTAATTTCGGTAGCCGATGCCGCACTGCGTTCGGCCAGCTTACGCACCTCACCGGCCACAACGGCAAAGCCGCGCCCGGCATCACCGGCCCGCGCCGCCTCAATGGCGGCATTAAGGGCCAGCAAGTTGGTTTGGCTGGCAATATCTTCTATCAAACTAATTTTTTCGGCAATGCTTTTCATAGCCTTAACGGTTTCGGCCACCTTATCGCCACCATCCTTCATCTCACGGCTGCTGTTTACGGCAATTTTTTCGGTTTTAGCGGCATTCTCGGCGCTTTGAGCGATGGTAGCTCCCATTTCTTCCATACTGGCGCTAATTTCTTCGGCCCTAGCCGCTTGCTCACTGCTATTTTGAGCTAGCTGCGCCGACGAGTCGTTAATTTCTGTACTGCTGCTAAGCATTGTCGCGCTAGCCTGCACCACCGTGCCTATTATCTCGTTTAAGCCGGTACGTACCGCTTCAAGGGCCGTAAAAAGCTGGCCAAGTTCGTCTCGGCGGGTAAGCAATTTATCATCAACTTTTTTACGCAAATCGCCGCTAGCCATTGAAGCAGCCTCTAGCATTATCATACGTATAGGCTGGACGAGTTTTTGACGGGTAAATACAATGGCGCTTGTAGTAGCTATGGCTAACAGCACTAAACTAATAATAACCATATACCAAATAAAGTGGTTTACCTGAGCAAAAATTTCGGTAGTAGGAAGGGTAGAAATTAAAATCCAATTTACACCGGGAATAAGCTGCGAATAAATAAAAACATCACCATCTAATTGCTGAAAAGAAGGCCTATTTAAAATATTTTGTTCGTAACGCTCAAGATTAAACTCGGTAAAAAAATTTCTTTGCATCACAAAAGCGGGGTTATTATGCGTAATAAAAAGCCCTTGCTGATTAATTAAACTTACCTGCTGATTAGGGATATTGGTAATTTCGGTAAGCATATCAAGCAAAAAGCTAAGCTCAATATCGGCGGCAATTACGCCAATATCGCGGCCCTGCGCATCATAAATGTTGGTGCCAAGCGCAATAATAAGGTTACCCCATAAAGCGCTAATAAAAGGTGAGGCATAACCTACCCTACCGGGATTAGCTTTGGCCGCTAAAAACCATGGCCGCTCCCAGTTATGCCAATCGGGCTGCGGCTGCCATTCCAGCGGTTGGTTATGAAAAACGGCAAACCCGCCGTCATCGTACCACCACGGCACATTGCTGGTGGCAAATAACGACAAAGCTATCGGCTGTATAGCCGCATTACGGATAAGTAAATTATGCATAGCCGCTTGGTTAAAGGGTTGTTCCTCTATGATAGGAGCGGCAGCGGCGGCCGTAAATAACATCAACGAGTTCCATTCGGAAAACTGAGCCAAAAGCCTATCTTGTAGAGCATGCACATCGTTCGACACATCGCTAAGTATTTGTTCTTGCATAACACTTCGAGCAGCAACGGTAAATACTACGCTTAAAGTTAAGATAGAGACCATATTAATAATTAAAAAAAGTATGGCTATTTCCATCGTTAAAGATATTTTTTTATTCTTATTCATAAAAGCACATTCCGTAAATCGTTATTTTTTAAAGAATTCGCAACAGGATTTATACCTATTATAACACGAATTTATAACCACTATACGACAGGAATTATTCTTTGTCAATCACCTTTACAAGCTATTTGTTTAAAAATTCTATAATAATATTTGTACTTATTATAAGGCGGATTAAGAATTAAGAATTTTGCAATTATTAATTCTTAATTAATTTACCTACTTTTTCATTAATTCCACAATCTTGTGCTTTAAGTAGCGGTTTTCTTTACGTAGCTGGTTAAGCTCGTATTGCTGCACGCGCAGGGTTTCTAACATATCCCCTTCGCTTATGGCTTCATTAATATATAAGTCGGCTACTCCTTCGGCCTTTACACGGTAATCTTCCTCTACTTCTGTAGTCGTTAAGGGCTCTTTAGCTAAATTTTCGGTATTTAATAAATTCCCTTCGTGCTTGGTTACGGCTTCTTCCAGCTTAGTAGCAATACGCATTAAAGCGCGGCTCATTACCCCTTGCGGTTTATAGCGCACCACCGGCAGCCCGCCGGCTAAGGCTTTGTTTTGGCTGTCGTCTCTAAAAACTACGCCTAAAAGCTCCAGCTTTACCCCTAAATGTTGTAAACAGCTGGCCTTTAAACGTTCGGCACGGGCAGCTTCGCTGGGTTCGCTTAACATATTTACCACCAACATAGGATTAAAGTTGTTTAACAACCGCTCAAATTCGGCATAATTTTGGCTGTCTACTTTGGCTAACTCGGTTTTTAATTTGCTAATATCAATATACTGCAAATTTAAGTTACCTTTTTTAAGCTCTTCCATTAAATTATACCCGGCGCTGCCGGCGGGAAAGCTGGCGGTAATAATACGAAAGACGGCGTTTTTTAAAAACAAGTAAGCCGATAGGGCCGCTGCCGCCGTAGGCGAAGTTACCAATAAAGCGGCATTACTAATTAAAAAAAAGTCGAGCGTATTAAAGGCCGAGCCGGCCCCTAAATCGATAATAAGGTAATCGGCCTCCAGCTTTAATAACTGGTTAATTAAGGCCTTTTTTTTGGCAAAATCGATGTTAGCCATACCGGGAATACCGGAATCGCCGGGGATAAACTGTAAGTTATCGTAACCGGTAGCCATAAGATAACTAGCTAAATTTTCGCTGCTATTACCGGTTAAAAACGAGCCTATGCCTTTATCTATGCGGCGCATACCTAATAACAGGTGCAAGTTGCTGCTGCCTAAATCGGCATCTACTAAAATAACTTTGCCCTTAGCCGCCAGTAAGACCGCTAAGTTAGCTGCCAGCGAACTTTTACCTACACCACCTTTACCACTTGCTACGGGAATAATCTTCATAGCTTTATCTTAACACATTTACAAATAATTGGCAATTGACAATTATTTGTAAATGCTATAAATTGAAATTAAAAAAGACGATTATATATTTATGAGCAAAAATAGCAACGAAAACGAAATTACTATTTCTAAAATTATAGCCTGTTACAACGATTTAGCCGCTTACAGCAATAAAGCCCAGCCTTTGCTAGATTCCTTTCAAAGCCGCTACCGCTCGCTGCCGCCCGATGCCAGCGTTACCGTTTTTTTAACCGCCGAGCTAGCCTTTGTGGAAGGGCTAATTGGCCACGAACAAAAAACCATAGAAGTAGCCAAAGAAAAGCAAGAAAAAATCGACAAAGGCCACGCCATTATTAATGCCCATTTGCAGCAAAATGTCGACCGTATTCTTAAATACCCTATGCTTAATATCGAGAATAGCAATAACGAAGAGCTTATGCACCTTTTTGGAGCTATCGATGAACTTGATAGATTACATTGGCCGGCCATCAGCCGCTTTTTGCGCGAGGTTTTTCCATTAAAAGCCAAAAGCCCGCTTGAGATTATCGAAAACCAGTTGTGGTCTATGCTTTCGGTACAAATAGGCAGGCCACCTCCCGCTTTAGCCAGCTACTACGATATGCTTAGGCACGGCGATACCTACCGTATTGATAACGCCGCCTTTAACGCTACGAAAGAGGTTGCCTTTTTTTTAAACGATACCCTTGCTTTATTGCAAAAGGTAAAATTTCCCGAAGAAAACGAGGCTTTTATCTATCTTAAAAATTTAATCGATGATTTTAAACTAAAAGAAATTAAGCGAAAAATTAATTAAGATAAAAAGTAATAATTAAAAACTGCACCTTTTAGTTCTTAATTTTTACTTTTTAATTCTTACTTGACTTACTAGCTGTTTTTGATTATCTTTAGTAAAAAATAATATATAATTAGGAGAGGCAAATAAATGACCGTAAAACCCCTAGCCGACCGCATCTTAGTAAAGGTTGAGCAGGCCGAAACTAAAACTAAAGGCGGCCTTTTTATCCCCGATACTGCCCAAGAAAAAACCCAGCTGGGTATTGTGGTAGCCGTTGGTACCGATGAAAAAATAACTGTAAAGGCCGGCGACAAAGTAATGTACGATAAATACGCCGGCAGCAGCGTAAAAATTGACGGCGCCGAACATTTAATTGTTAAAGCCGACGATTTAATGGCCGTAATTAGCTAAAAATACTCCCCGCCGCCAAAGGCGGGGTATTTTCTTACCCTTTATCGAACTTCAATCTGCAAAAAGGCCCTTTCTCCGCCGTTCTCGGCCTCCAGCCAATAATTGCCGCGCGCTAAAGGTAAATGGTAACGATACGGCGGCCCGTAAAAATGGGCCACGCGCCTATCGTTAATCCACAAAAAAGTCTCGCTGTCGTTGCCCCCAGCTATCTCAATCCGCAGAGCTTGGTTATTGCTACTAATTCTGTCATCAATAAAAAAAACCGCTCCGTCATTCGGTGTAAGAAAACGTAACCGACTAGGCTGCGAACTTACCTGCTCGTAACGGTTAAATAAACTAAGGTAATGGCTATATTCTTCGGGATACAAAATAGAACCATCGGCCTGATGCCAATTACACGGCTGCAAATGCTGATTAAAACTTACATACTCACTTAAGGTAAAAGGGCAGTAAGGTGTAGCCGCCATACCCGATAAAGCGCAAATCTCGACAACTTTATAAAAATTCGCCGGGCTTTGGAAAGTAGGGTGAACCTCGTTTGCACCTTGTAAATAAATAAGCGTATCGCGCACTAAAGCCGCCGGTAACCCGCTGCCGGTACGCGCAATCACCGTTTCGTTTCTAAAATTGCCCATCCACACCCCAACGGTATAATGCGGTGTGGCCCCCAAAGCCCAAATATTTTGAAACTGATTGGAAGTACCGGTTTTAAAGATAGCCTCAAAGGGTGTATCAAAAAAAACACCATCACCAAAGCCGCGCCGGCGCGCCGCCCTATCACTTAAAATGGAAGCCATTAAGACGGCACTTTTTTGGCTGGTAACACGGATAAATTGCGGCCTTGTATTTCTATCGCTTTGTACTCTAAATAATTGTCCTTCGTTAGCCAAAGCGCTAAAAGCCCGCGTCAGCTCGAATAAACTAACATTGGCTCCGCCTAACGCTAGACTTAAGCCTAAATCCCCGCGCTGCGTGCTTAACGAATTAAAACCAAAATCTAACAGATAATCGGTAAAATTTTGTACGCCAAGCCGCTCCAACAAATAAACCGCCGGGATATTAAGACTGCTGGCTAAAGCCTCACGGTAACGCACCGGGCCGTTAAAACGTTCGTTAAAGTTACGCGGTATATAAACTGCTCCAACGGCTCCCGTACCAAACTCGGTAGGAATATCGGGTAAAATATCATTAGCCTCAAAACCTCTTTCAAGACCAAGCGTATATAAAAAAGGCTTTAACGTACTGCCGGGCTCGCGCCTTATCTGCACGCCGTCAATTTGCCCTAAGATAACATCGTCAAAAAAGTTAGGACTACCAATATAAGCTAAAATTTGGCCGCTGCGGTTATCAAAGACCACCATAGCCCCCGCATTTAAACGGTATTGTTCTTGCCCCTGTAAATAAAACTGCATACGCCGTTCGAGGTAGTTGTAAAAATCAAGGTCGGCCGCCAGCCGCCGTTCGTAGGTTCTCGGCCCTCTTTGGGTTTGTAAATAATTAATATAATGCGGCATTAAAAAAGGGTAAGTAAAACTTTGGCTATTGGTTAATGCTTCTGCTATTTGTTGTTCGGTAAGGTTATAACCTAAGCGCTCCGCCAATAAAAAACTTTGCCGGGCCGTAGCCATATTATTAAGATGAGGATTATACAGCTGCGGACGGCGCGGAATAATTACTAAACTTAGCTTTTGGCTTAAATTTAAATCGTTTAAATTACTGCCAAAAAAATAACGCGCCGCACTGGTAACCCCTTCGGTATTAAAGGAAAAAGGCAAATTATTTAAATAAAGCTCTAAAATGGTACGTTTGCTTAGGCGTGCCTCAAGACGCAAGGCATTAAAAGCTTCCAGCAGCTTACCCCGCATACCGCCTTCGTGCGGGCTTATCATACGTGCCAGCTGCATCGTAATGGTGCTGGCTCCACTTACTTGCCGGCCGCTGCTCTGGTTACTTTGTATAGCCCGTGCTACCGCCAATAAATCGATACCATTATGAAAGTAAAAACGCCGGTCTTCGCTGGTGATAAAAAGCCTAATCAGTTCGCGGTCTAGCTGGCGGTAAGGAGTATATTCACGCCGCAGGCCATCATTATTAGCCGCCAGTATTTGCAGCAATGTATCATTTACATCGTAATAACGCACACTTACCGGACGGTTTCTAAATTGCCTAAGCTCCGGGTAAGGGCTTAAGGCTAAAATAAGGTAGATGGCAGCAAAGCCTGCTAATAAAGTAATCGTGGGTTTTTTAAAACGTTTAAACCGTGTAAATTTCATAGTTATTAGCTTAAAGCTTTAATCTCGTCTAAATTAAGGCCGATAATAGCAGCAATTCCCTCTAAGGCTAAGCCATTAGCTAAAGCATTACGAGCTATCTCTAGTTTGCCTTCTAGCATACCTTTTCCTCCACCTTCAAGCAGACCTTCCTCTCTGTCTACTTCTTTAATAGCCGCTTCCATCTCTTCTTGTGTCCATTCTTTCATCAACATACCTGTTACCTCCAGGGCGTGCTCTTTAAAAAACTTTTTTAATATATCGTGGCTTTGGCAATAATGTATGGCCTTTTTTATAGCTTCGGAAAATAAGCTATCTTTATATTTAACATTACCAAACATAGCTTTAGTATAAAGGGATTTTGCTGTTTTGTCAAAGGTAATATTCCGTAAACTATTATAAACGGATAGATAAAAAATATTTTATTTAAATTCTGCCTTGCTAAAATCTTCATTATGTTGTAAACTAATAACTATGATGGTAATTTATAAAAAGATAGCTTTTATTTCTTTAACGGTTTTAACGCTTATTTTTCTTACAGCTTGCGATGAAGACGAAAGCGGGCTGCACGAAATTAATAGTGTTATTATTAGCGAAAGCGAGCACCTCGATTTTACCCCCGTGTCGGCTTATGGCGCAGGCAATAGCCGCACTATAAGCGAACAATGGGTAAGTACCGCCGCCGGTACTCAGGCAGCTGTACCACTAAGGGCTTTCGACCAATTTTATATAAATTATTACACCAGTCCGGCTTTAAACGATTACGAAGCCGCCGATGCCGCTTTATTAGCCACCAGCAGTAACGAAGAACTTAGAGTGATAGATTATAGCCCGCAAGGGCCGCTGCCGGCGCGTGTCAGTTATCCGCAAGTTATGCTTATGTTTAATCACCCCATCGTATCGCTTCAGGCTTTAGGGGCCGAAATTACCGCTGTGCAGGGCATAACCATTAACCCGCCGATAAGGGGCCGCTGGCGTTACTTAACCAGCAGCTTGCTGGTGTTTGAAAGCGATGAGGCCGTTATTGCCCAGCACCGCTACACCGTTACGGTAAATCAAGGCTTTAGGGCCCTTAATGGCCGTACATTACAAGATAACTTTAGCTTTAACTTTACCACCGAAGAGCTGGCCATGACCGGTATGCAAGTAGGTTTTGGGTATACAGGAACGGCACGCTCGTTTAGTAACAGTAATGTGCCCTTGCCCATAGCGCGTTACTTAAGGCTTAGCTTTAACTACGATGTTCCGGCCAGTTTTATTAGGCAATTTATCGATATTAGGGACGGAGCTCGCACATTAAGTTATCAAATAAGCAATGTTGATAGTCGCAATGTGGCCATTGTGCTAAATAACCCGCCGCCGGCCAATAGCCAAATTCGGGTGGTGCTTCGGGAAGGCGCCCGCAGCCAAGCAAATTTTTTAGGCCGCAGCAGCGAGCAAAGTTACAGCTTTAACACCCTGCAACCTTTACGTAACTTATCTGTAAGTACACAAAACCGCTTTACTGCTGCCGAAGGCTTAAACCCCATTTATTTACGCTTTAATAACCCTATTAATGCTGCTTCTATTAGAGAGGCCATCAGCTTTGTACCGGCCAAACCCCTTAATGATAACAACATTACCGTGCGCGGTAACACCATTATTTTGCACGATTTACCCATTAACATTGGCGAAAGGTTTACCATTAATGTTAGCCAAAACCTGCGCGATATTGACGGCCAACCCCTCAATGCGGCTTTATCGGTGCAACTAGAAGGGGCTAGGCCTTTCCCCGAACTGCACATGAGCGCTGAAGGTGTCGGCATGCTGGAAGCCAGTTATACGCCCCGCATTGTGATGGCCCTGCAAAATATGCAAAGCGGCCGTTACCGTATCGGCCAAGCCTTTAACCCTTATGCCCATATAACTTTAACCGGCAATACAGGCGAACCTATTACCGGGTTAGAGGTAAAAAATACTCCTATCTTTAAAGATTTTAATTTAAGCTCTTTTGTTAATGCAGAAGGTTTTGGCTGGGTGTATTTTGCCGCCCAGCTGCAAAGCGATAGCTTTCGCTACTCTTGGAGCGATAGAGACGAAGTTATAACGTATGATAGGTCGGTCAACGTTCAAGTTACTAACATTGGTATTACCGCCCGTTATGGCTACAACCGAATTGCCGCTATGGTGGCAGCGCTGGATACCGGCTTGCCCCTAGAAGGGGCCGTTGTTAAGGCCTATGCCTTTGATAGCGGCTGGAGCTGGGGTTTACGTAACAGAGGTAATATAGATATTTTTAGAAACCACCCACCATTAGCCGAAGCTGTAGTGGATAGCAATGGCCTAGCCACTTTGCCGCTTGGTGAAGAATTATACCGCAGCAGCATAAGAGGAAGAACCTTATTTTTATTGGTAGAAAACGGCAGTGATAGGGCTTTTTATGCCCTTAGGGGCCATAACCAATGGGCCAATGGAGTGTGGTCGCGCGGGGCCGATGCCGTGCTTGACCCGCAGCAAAGAACTTTTGTTTTTAGCGACAGGCGGCTTTACCGCGCCGGCGAAACGTTATCGTTCAGAGGGCTTGACCGTACGCTGCATTTTGGCGAATTTACACCGTATAGCGGTGGTTACACCATCGAACTTTTTGACCCCAGAAATGTACGGATTGCCGGCAGCGAAGGCACGACCAGCGATACCGGTGGCTTTTGGGGCAGCTTTACTTTAAGCGAAGAGGCCGAAAATGGTTATTACCAGTTGGTTTACAGGCGCAGCACACCGGGAGCCAACCGTATTTTTACCGAGCTAGAAGTAGCCGCTTTTGCCAATGCACGTTACCAAATTGCGGTATCGGCTCCTCCCGTCATCTTTTTTAAGGGCGATAATGTGCTTAGCAGCGTTACGGCCAGTTATCTGGCCGGCGGAGTACTCTCGGGTGCGCCTTACCGCGTAAGCTGGTCGGCTTTACCCACCGCCTTTAGAAGCAGTAATTTTAGAGACTACCGCTTTGGCCCGCTTAATTTTGCCGCCAATAGCCGCTCGCTTAGCCAAAGGAATGGGACCCTTAACGGCTTAGGAGAGGCCTCAGAGAGCCTGCCTACCGAAAGTAACTTTGGTATTATCGGCGTACCTTATAACCTTACCGCTCAATTTATCATCACCGATGCCGCCGGTCAACAGCTAAGCGGACAAACCAGTCTGATGCTGCACCCGGCTCGTTTTTATATTGGTTTAAGACGGGCCAGCGGCCAAAGCCCTTTTGTCAGAGTAAATGATAATTTTAGAATTGATTACAGCACCGTGCTTCCTAACGACGAAAGAGCCGTTGGGGTGAGAATGCTGCAGCAGGATAGAAGGACGGCCGGCTTAAACTGGGAACTTTACCGGGTGGAATGGAAGCTGGCCAACCAGCAAAGCGGTGATGACCGTATTCATAGCCGCTGGGAACGAACGGAGGTTAAAGTAAGCGAAGGAGCTTTAACGGCCGGTAGCGGCAGCTTTACGGTACGGCCCGATGCCGCCGGCAGCTACTTTGTACGCGTGCAAAGTTTTGATGAATTTGGCGCCTTAGCAGTAACGGAGCTATCATTTTTTGCCACCGGCTCTAACTTTAGCGGCTTTTTTGCCGATAGCGCCACCGCTTTAAACATTAGCAGCGATAAAGAGGTTTATTTGCCCGGCGAAAGGGCGCAGCTGCTCTTACAAAGCCCGCTGCCGCGGGGACGTTACTTAGTTACCATTGAACGCGAAGGAATTTTTCATGAATATATTACCGAACTAGAGGGCGAGGCCAATGTAATTGAAATTCCTATTGCTTTAGAATATGTTCCTGTAGTTTATGTAAGCATCAGCAGCTACTCGGTACGAACAAGACCGGCCGATAACAGCTTTGGTGGGATAGATTTAGACAAACCTATGGGCTACTATGGAGTAACGGCTCTGTTTGTAGACCCTTATACTTTATCGTTCGACCTAGACATTCAAACCGATAAACAATTTTATCGCCCCGGCGAAGAGGTAACCCTAGAGGTTACTGCCCGACGCGGCCAAAGGCCGCTTGCCGGAACAGAATTAACTTTAATGGTGGTTGACCGCGGCGTGCTTGATGTGGCCGGCTACCGGGTGCCCGACCCTATTCAATTTTTTTATAACATTAGTAACTTTCCGCTGTATACCGGCGGCGGTGATAGCCGTGATTTACTTTTTGACCCGGTAACCTACGATGTAAAAACCTTAGCGGGTGGCGATGCCGAAGAAGATGACGATAAAATGGCTACACGGCGCGACTTTAATCCTACCGCTCTTTTTGAGCCCAGCATCGTAACCGATAGCGAAGGCAAAGTACAGGTAACCTTTACCTTGCCCGATAATCTTACTTTATACCGCATAACGGTAGTAGGGGCTAACGATAATTTATTTGCTAAAGCCGAAAGCGAAATCGGCGTGCGCAACCCTATTAATGCCCAAGTGGTTAAACCACTGCGCATGCGCGAACGCGATACCGGCGAGGTTGGCCTTATGCTTACCAACTTAAGCGGGACTACCCAAGAAGTTACCGTAAGTTTACAGCTGAGAGACGGCAGCCGTATTACCAACGATGGCCTGCGCGTTAATAATGCTACGGCCCGAATTGATGACGAAACCAGCAAAAGAATTAGCCTGCCAAACGGTGAAAGCCGTCTTGTCCCTTTTAATTTGGCGGCTTTAAACGAAGGCGAAACGGTACTAAGCTTTAGGCTGCAATCGGTCCCTTTAAATGAAATTATCGAAGTACCGCTCATCATTGAACGCCCAGTAGTTTACGAAACGGTAGCCTTTATCGGGCAGCTGGATAGTACTACCAACAGAAGCGAAGAACATATTGTTATTCCGGGTTTTGCCTTCCGGAATGACGGTTTTATTGAACTAAGCTTAGATGCCACCCGCCTTGCTATGCTTAGGGAAAGTGCGCGTTACTTATTCCGCTATCCTTTTGGCTGCCTTGAGCAGCGCAGCAGCGCCTTACTGCCGCTGATTATTTTTGGTCGTTACATCGATACGCTCGGCCTTGCTAGTGAAATTGACAACCCAAGACAAGTTGTGGAAAGTGAGCTTAGACGTTTTGCCGGCTTTCAGCGTAATGACGGCGGCTTCCCTTTTTGGCCGGACGGCAGAGTAACTAATAGTTTTGTCTCTATTCGTATAGCTCATATTTTGGCTTATGCCGATGAAGAAGGCTTTGACTATCCTATCAACAAAAACTCGCTGCTAAACTTTACCCGAGCTATTGCCCAAAATTTAAGAGAAAGCCGTTATTTACGCAGTTATGCCGCTTACGTACTGGCTTTACATGGAGAACCTTTAGCGGTATCGGCTTTACAAAATTTACTGACAGATGCCGATAGCGGCAGCGCTGTTCTTATCGGCTTAGCCGCTGCTTACGGCGGGCAAAATGATTTAGCCGAAACTATTTTGAGAGATTTAAGGCGTTTTATCCAATTTGACGGGCGCGGCGTAAGTTTTACCAACCCCGATGGCCACGATAACCGTGTTTTTTGGGGCAGTAACTTAGAGCGGCTTATCCAAATAGCTCACTTACAAGTGCTGGTAGATAGTAACGACCAACTGTTAACCCGGCTTATCTTTACCATTATGTTACAGCAACGAGCAGGCGTTTGGCACAACACTTTTGTTACCGCTCAATTTTTTGAAACCATACGCGCCATTATTAAAGCCGATAACCTTGAAAACCTTAATTTAACCGCTACCACTTCGTTAAATAATAACAATATTCTTAGCGGAAATTTTAGAGGCTTAGCGGCCCAGCCGCTAATAAGGCGTATGCCTTTTAACGAGGCTCCGCTGGCTAACTTACCGCGTAACACGGTGTTGCCGCTAACTATTAACAAAGAGGGGAACTTCCCGCTTTATTACACCGTTATGATGCAATATGCCCTGCCTAACGAGCTGGTACGCGCCCGCGATGAAGGGTTTGGCTTGTTTGCCCGCATAACCGATATTGACAGCGGCGAAGTTATTAGCAACGGCCAGCTGGAAGGCGGCCGAATTTACCGCCTAGATGTTACCCTA
>WRBN01000019.1 GCA_009784515.1 Spirochaetaceae bacterium
AACTCGGCCGGTAGCCCAAGGGCTGGCCACGCGCCTTAAAGGCTTGCCATCAAGCCTAATTAAATTGTCATTAGCTATAATTACTTCAATTTTGTTACCAACAAAACCATTAAAATTATCAACTAAAGTAACAATATAACCTTGTTCAGTTACCTCTGCGCTACCTAAAACGGCCCGATAAACTTCGCCCGATGCCCAAACTACAATATTACTTAAATGAATTTGGTGAACACCAAGCATACCATAATTAAATTGTTCATATATATTTACTTCTGGGTTGTAAAAAGCCGGTTCGCCGTCTGGCATAAAAAAATTTAATCTGGTCTGAAACCAAGCCGCTTCGTTATCGGCAGGCAGTTCCAGCCAAACACCAATAAGGGCTCTGCCCAGCTCTGTTAATTGCTCCGGCGATAAATTGGCCAGCGGTTCAACGGGCGGCTCATCTATAATGGGCTCTGCCAACGAAAGAGGTTGCTGAGCCATAACACTTATAGGAGCAACTTCTTCTGCTCTTAGTACTTCTAGCGCCTCAACGGCCGTTTCGTTCCCGCCGCAAGCAATCAGAGTAAAAATAATTAATAACCATATTTTTGTTAAAGATTTTAAAATCATTCAAACTCACCTTCTTTAGCTAGCCGGGCAAGGCCAATTAAAAAAATGGCCGGTAAATATTTATCATAATTTCTTTTATTAAATAAAGTAGTAATAATGGGGATAGTTAAGATGGCAGTAATACCCAAACCGATAGGTCCAAAAAAGATGCCGGCAAAGCGGCTTAAGCCGGCCGCCGCCGCTACCGTTAAGGTTTTACCAAAAAGCATAGCGTTAATTAAGCCGGCTACTCGTACCAATAGCAAGCCAAAACTAGCCCCCATAATGGTACGCGCCGCTACCAATCCGCCTTGTATTAAGGCTGCACTCACTTGACCGGCCAAATCGGTATCAACACCTTTGTGTTTTAAAAAATCATCGATATTTTTGGCAAACTCCTTTTGCGTAGCGTTATCCATCGTTTTAATAAGGTTATCCATCAGGCTTTCGGTAACAAAACGCTCACGCTCGTAAGCGCCGGCTAAAGTATTCGCTTTTTCTTTAAAGTTAGGCTTTTTTAACTTTAAAGGCTTAAGAATGGTCTTTTTAATAATTAAATCTAGCTGCTTACCGTAGCTGCGCGGGTAACCTTTTAGCCGGTCGGCAAAACCAACACCCTCTTTAAAGGCAGCGTAAAGGTAGCGCGCTACCGTAGCCCCGCTTACCTTGTTGCCAAAAGTGGCCAACTGAAAATCCGACTCTACCAAACGGCCGGCCTCTTGCGGTAAATCTTTACCATAAGTAATAATAGCCCTAAGCATACCGCGCTCGGCCGGTTGCATAGTGTTTACAATAGCAAAGGCTTGTAATAAATTGGGGGACACAGCCATTTTGTTTACTCCTATCGCTGCTGCCATAACCTGCACTTAAAAGGCGTTATAGCTTGTAGTTATTCCTTGACAAATAATAGATGGTTATGTTATATTTAACTTATAAAAACTGAGGCTAGCTGATGCTAACCTCAGAAAATTTAAGGCTATACGTTAATATAACCTTTGTACGACTACGAGCATGAAGATGATGACTAACAGTGCTCGTAGTATTTTTTTGCCTACGTACATTTTGCTTACCTCCTCAATAAAAATTGAAGCGGTACGCGGCTATTCGCCATTTGGCCTTTATAGGCTTAATTATAGTTTAGCACATAAAAATTATTTTAACAAGCTGGCAGCGGCTTACATAGCGGTTCTATCTCTTTTTTTGTAAACGGTTAAATTAATACTCCAAACCCGGAAACACCAGCTGCACTATGCGCAGTAAATCTTGGTCCCCATACAAATAGTTAAAAATTAAAGCGTGGGTTAGCACAAATTTTACATAGCTGCGGCTTTCGTTAAAAGGTACGGCCTCTACGGCTAGTTCGGGCGGTAAATCGGTAAAGCCGCGCAGCCAAGTACGGATACGGGTGGGGCCGGCGTTATAACCTAATAAAATACGCCAAAGCCCCTCGCCATCTAGGCGCGGTTCCAGCCAGTTAAAGTAGGCCGCCCCAAAACGTAAATTGGTTAAAGGGTCGGTTAAATCGGGGTTGGTAATACGTACCAAATGGTTCATATCACCGGCGGTACCGGTCATTAATTGGGCAAGGCCGATGGCCCCGGCGTGCGACCTAATTTCGTGCATAAAGCCCGATTCTTGGCGCACAAGGCCAAACATAATATCTATATCTACACCGGCTTCGGTGGTAGCGTACAGCATTTCATCAAAGTAAACGCGTGGGTATAAAATGGTGTAATCGGTAAAATTAGGAATAAAATCGGCGCGTAATCTGGCGCGTGTCATAGCGTTAATGGCCGCTAAAAATTGTTCTTGCTCGTACAAAGCTAAAGCCGTTATCCGCAAGCCATCGGTGGTAAGGCTATCGCGCCTAGCATTAAAACGGCTGGTTACGGCAGCGCCAATATCGCCGCGTAAATTAAGGTCGTAATAAAAAAAGCCTAAGGCATAAAGGTCTAGGCTAATGGGCAGCGGTCCATGAGCGTTACGGGCAAATATTTCGCGGCTCAGGCGGCCGGAATCGGCCGGAACCGGCACAATCGCCGTGCTAACATCAAAGTGGTAAGGAATATTATTACGAGTAATGCTGCGCAGCGGAGCCGGAATTTCGCCTAGTAAAATGTGCGATAAAAACGAGGCATAACTAAGCGGATTGGCCTGCGCCCCAACAAGCATATTACGGTAAAGGCGGTAAAGCCTTGCTTCTTCCTCCGCCGGTGTTTCTACCTCGTACATAAAGTAAACCTCTATGCCGGCACGTATGGCGCGGGCTAAAGTGAAGGCAAAGTTGCCGCGCACTAGGGGCGAGGCATGGTTTTGTAAGGCCTCTGTATAAAGGCGGTAAATCCCTCTAAAATTACGCGCCTGCACCAGCTGAGATAACAGCCCGTTTAAAAAAACATCGTAAAAATTAGGGTTATGCCATAAAGGGGCAAAATTGATAAGTTCATCAATGACTAAATTAAGGTTAGTCGTATTAACGGTACGATTAGCCTCAAAACGGTTACGCAAGGCAACATCACGCTGCTGGTTACTTTGGCCAAAGTTAAAGGCCTCGCTAAAATGTAAATGGGCGGCAAAGTGATTACCGGCTTGCCTTTCGATTAACCCTAAAGTTAAATAAGCTTGATAGAGCGCCGCTTCGCTACTCAAGTTAGGTGTTAAGCCGGTAAGCAGCTGCCTAGCCCGGGCCAAATTACCGGAGCGGGCGCTAAGGCGGCTATAATTTTGTAAAATGGCCGGAAAACGATTAACTAAAACATCATTACCCTCTATAAAGTTAGATAAAGCTACAAACGAAGCCGCCGTATTATCGGCCGTAGCCGCGATAACCCGGTAAGCCTCGATATGAGGCCACTCACCTATATCCTCGATAAGCTGTAACGTTTGTATAGTTGCCGCCGTAGGGATAAAGTTAAAAAAGAAGTTATCGATACTTTGCGGCGCTAAATCCAGCATAGCGGCATTAAGAGCGCTAAGCCGGGCGTGGTTAAACTCGATAGGCCATAGAGTAAAACTGCTATGCGGTATAGCATTTAAGGCCTGCAAACTTTGTTGGTAGTTACCTTCGCTATGGTAAAGCGCCGCTTGTAAAAAGAGTAAAGGCACACTGGCGTTATCTACCCATAATAGCTGGCTTAAGTTATTAATGAGCAGGCTTTGCTCATCATTGGGCGGTAAATCGTTACTTATAACTAGCTGGGCGTAACGTAAAGCGGCCCATTCTCTAAAAGCATTACCCTCTGTTATTTGGCTGGCCAATAAGCGTAAAGTTAAGTTAAGTTTACCTTCATGCTCGCTTATATAACTGTAGTAATAAGCCGCTCCCAAAGCATGACCATGCAGCATTGCCACTATATCGTCATCGTGGGTATTAATAAAAGAATACCCCGAACGTATAGCAAAGGTAAGGGTGGCTCTATCGCTTAGAGTAAGGCTAGGTATATCGGCGGGGGGCGGTACATCATCGGTACAGGCTATTAGCGAAAGAAAGAGTAAAGCTATTATTTTGTTTTTAAGCATAAGCTTATTATGACTAAAAAAAGCATTTTGGTCAATATCTTAATAGGCATATAAGTACCTATAGTTAGGGTAAAACTTAGTTACACAAGGTAATAGTTATGACGATGCCCTTATTATAGCGCACATAGTGTTTTATTTTTTAATAATACGGAAAGCTTGTTCTTGTAAGTGAAAGGTTATCTTGAGGTTGTAAAGTAATAAGAATTCGGTTATCAAGCGGCTCTACTTCTAAATTCTTCAAAGGCATTCGCATAAGAGGATTATTATCTATAACACCTACATATTCTATTTTATACGTTGTCGTATCGTTATTATCTATATAGATAGATAATAAATTATTATTATAAATAATTTGAAAAGCGCCTGTTACTGCACCATAAATATCATCTTTACTCAAATCTTCTTGTTGGCAATCCAATTTTAACATTACCCTATCATTAAATTTTAAAGTTACACTATGCTCTTTATTATTCAATAACTGAAAATTAAATCTACTCAAAGTAACAGAAATGTTACCTAAGCAAATACTCATACCGTTATGAACGGTTACTCCTCCACCAGCGCCCGGTGTTAAATAAGCAGCTAACCCGTTTCTATAACTCTTACTCGTACAGCTCATTACTCACCTTTTTTTCGGCACAAGTACTCAATTTCATCAGCTCTATTCATTTGCTCAATTAACTGGTTACTAACGTCTACAAATTTCTCGGCATAAATACCTATATCTTTTTTTATGTCTACAGCTTTAATAAAACCAGCTTCTTCTTCTAAGGAATAAATATATAAATCTTCCTCATTAAGATAAAGGCTTAGTTCTTCTTTGTATTTTTCGTATTTACTACCTAAAACATTCCTAACTTTTGCATATTTTAAAAATAAATTAAATAAATTTAAAATATAAGAGCTATGGGTGCTTATATATATACGTAAAGGTGTTTTTTTTGTTTGATATTCTAAAAATACAGTTACAAAGGCCTTTAAAAGCTCTACGCTACCGCTGGGATAAAGATAATTACCTAATTCTTCTATTAAGCTTATAAAAAAATTATAATCTCGTTGCTCATTCTCTAAATTTCTAATTAAATTATTCAATAAAACAATAATAGACAAATTATCTCGCTGTCCAGAAGAAGCTTGTGTGATTAACATCTCCTTATCTTTAAATGTTTTAATAATAACTTTATTATTCTCGTTTACTCTATAACTCTTCACTTTAAGCTCTGTAGCTAGCTTTTCTAACAAAGAAGAAATCTTTACCTCTGAACGGTTGTTACTATCTATGCTAATAAATGAATTACTATTTTTTCCTCTTGCATTAAGGTTATCATAGTAGCTTTCGTGCTCACTTTCTAAAAATACACCTTTCTCTCTAATATCATTTTTTAAGTTAATAAATTTCCAAACCGATTTACAGCTAGAAACATCAAGCAGATACTGATAGCTTTCAAAATTTATAGACTTCTCTTCGGCAGCGCTAATTTTACTGCTCTTAATTTTAGCCTCAATACCATTAATAATTGATTTTAAATCGGCCTCTTTAAATAAAGAAGTAGTGGTAATTTTCTCTTCTTGACATTTTAATTCCCATCTAATTTCCTCAGTACCATTTTTTAAACAACTATAAGTAATGTCAAAATTTTTTTTATATACATCAGATGCTTCTTTAGAAGCCGGAAAAAATTTAATAAATTCTTGATGTAATAAATTATCAATACGTTCTTGTAGTTTCTTATTTAAATCTTTTTTACCAAAATGAATATAATCGGCTGTAGCACCTTCTATAGCAGGTTCAAATACACGAGGAAGAATATGAAAAAATGACAATAACTTAAATATAACTGTTTTCCCTACAGCATTACTACCCGTAAGGCAATTAAAACTACCAAAAGATATTTTTGTCTTTAGATTTAAAAAATTGTTAATAATTAACTCTTCTTTATAACTATCAATGAAGTCAAATTTTTGCTGACGTTCACTCATTTTTTTACAGCCCCTATTGTGTATTAGATGAGATTTAAAGTAGTCTACTTATTTAATATTATCACGAATTAAAGAATAAGGCAAGTTATTATTTATTTGGGGAGTTGATTTTGACCACTCCCCCGCTAAAATTGCCATTTGACTAACGGCCGGCTTTAAGCTATAATAGTTGCCACTATCAAAAGTAACTAGGAACAGCCGTTGGATAATTTGCGCATCGCCATTGTAGGTAAGCCTAACGTGGGTAAATCTACCCTCTTTAACCGTCTTTTAAAAAAACGTATCGCCATTACCGACCCTATAGCCGGCGTTACGCGCGATGCCATTAGCCGCAGCTTAACGCTTGGCGCAAACCAATTTGCTTTAGTAGATACCGGCGGTATCCATACCAGCGAAAGCCCGCTGGAAAGATTAGCCATTAAACAAAGCCTTAGCCAAATAGACAATGCTCACTTAATTTTACTGGTAACCGAAGCCACCGGCTTAACGGCCGATGACTATGAGCTTATCAATATCTTACGCGGTAAAAACTTAATTTTAGTGGTTAATAAATGTGATAGCCCCGAAAAAGAACTTTACGCCGCCGATTTTTATGCGCTGGGCTTTAAAACCATTTTTATTTCGGCCGAACATAATCGTAATATCCCGGCATTAATCAGCTTGATAGAACAAGCGGCTAACGATGATAAAGGGTTAAATAATGCCCCTGTCATTGTGAATGATAATAACGAATTAACCGCCGATAACACCATTAAAATAGCCATTGTGGGTAAGCCTAATGTAGGTAAATCTAGTTTAGCTAATGCTTTGTGCGGGCAAGATAACAGTATCGTTAGCAGTATTGCTCATACTACGCGCGATACCGTCAGTTCGGCCTTTACTTTTAACGGCCAAGATTTTGTTATTTTAGATACCGCCGGCCTGCGCCGGGCCGCTAAACTTAAAGAACGGCTGGAATATTTTGCCGTTAAACGTACCGAAGAGGCCATTGCCGCCTGCGATGTAGCTTTACTGGTGCTGGATAGCAGCGAAGAGCTGAGCGACCAAGAAAAAAAAATTGCCGATAAAATAGTAGAGCATAAAAAACCTTTTTTATTTGTGCTTAATAAATGGGATTTAACCAACCCGCCGGTGCAAGATGGCAGGATAATAACCGATAAATTATTAAAAGAAAAAATTGATAAATTTAGGTTTTTATTTCCGGTAACTAGCCATATTAAATTGGTAGCAGTTTCGGCTTTACAGCAGCTGGGGTTTAGCAGTTTGTTAAAAAATGTTGTGGCTTTAAATAACCAAAACAAACGGCAAATTAACGACCACGAGCTAACTAAAGCTATGCACGAATGGGTGCTGGAGCGTAAAGCCGCCCAACGCGGCAGCCGTAAAACCGATTTTAAAAGCTTAAGGCAGCTGGCTGTTAAGCCTCCTTTTTTTATTTTACGCGCACGCGGACAAGTGGACGACCATTATAGCCGTTATATAATTAAAAGAATACGCGACGAGTTTGGCTTTAGTAATGTAGCGATAGATTTAAAGATAGAGCAATTTTAGCGGGAGAGATAAAACAATATGAAAAAAATCTTTTTTCTTATTTTAGTTGTATTAGCAAGTAGTAGCTTTGGCCAAAGCCTAGAGCACATTAGCGAACGCTTATTTTTGCAGCGCTCCGGCTTTATCGAAAATTACGAAATTAGGCAGCAGCTGCGGCATGTAATAGAAGCTACCAGCTTTGAAGCCGTTGATATGCCGGCCCGCCTTTATCGTCAGGCTACATCGGGCACCAATGTCGAACTTTCGGTTAGGCGCGAAAGCGAAAGTTTTAACGTTATTTTTGCCAACCAGCTTTTTAGCGAACTGGCCACCGGTTTTAGGGCTTATAACCGCGGGAATTATGTTTTTCGTAAACATATTACCACCGGCCGCCTCGAAAATATTCGCATCTTTTTACAAAGCGGGGCCGGGAGCTTTATCGATGTAAGGCCCGGTACAGATGGCCGCTCGGTGATGGACGTTTTTTTATTTAACACCCCTATTTACCGGAATATTCCCGTACCTTTAGGCATAAATGTGGTGGCTTTAAGCCCTTTTGCCCGTTTAATAGCGGTAACTAATAATAATATAGATTGGCGGGCTATCATTAATGATGGCGGCAACGCCGAGCAAATGCGGGTGGCCGCTATGTCGGCGGCTATCCGTCCTTTTTTAGCCGAACTGGCGGCACGCGATACCGAAGATGGGGCGCAAAATAGCGCTGGTAATTTTATTTTTATTAACGATGGGGCCTTACAAAGCAGCCGGGCCGGTGGGTTAGATGGCTTTAACTGTTCGGGCTTTGTAAAGTGGGTAGCCGATGGCCTTATCCTTCCTCTTACCGGCCGTTTGCTCGACCCCGAAATTTTAAAAATTCAGCCGCCTATTAGCGAACGCGCCTTTTCGCCGGCTTTAAATTTTCCCGAACGCGACCCTTTTTTTGGCCTAGACTGGACACGTAATTTAGCCCACGAAATTAGACGTGCCCAGTTTCCGCAAGCGCGCAACCGTTTAGGCCAAAGCGATGTTAATGATACCCCCTTTACCGCTTTTTTGAGAGATATTGGTTATAGCTTAGCCCAGCTGGAGTTAGTGCTTTATCTAGAAACCATTCGTAACCCCGGCCATTTTTATTTTGGTTCTATTAACCAAGAATTTGGCAGTAACCCGGTGTTACGGCAACATATTCATACGGCTGTTTTTTTCCCTTACTTTAATGAACAAGGTGAATTTGTGATAGAAATGTACGAACGTAACTGGCAAACTAACCCCGATTCGTTACGCAGCCGTTATAGCGGCGCTTTTGTCTTTCTTTCACGCGTACGCGCCAGCGATAATTTTAGATTACCGGCTATATAAAGGAGTTAAGCGCTATGTCTCATAATCTGCAAATTTCTACCTCTTTGGGTGATGTTATCATTACCGATTTTTCTTTTAAATCGCGTTCCGAAATTAAACATTATGCGCATAGCACCGGCTTTAACCATCATGAAGATGACGAAGCCACTTTGTATTGCCGTATATTATTGCAAAACAGCTGTACCTTAGAGGACGGCGAAGGGCTTAATAACGAACAGCTGGCTAAACTTAGCATTAAAGAAATTGCCGATTTTGCCGCTATTTATTATCACGGTATTTTTAGCGAGGCTAGCGAAGAGCCCGATTATATTAAGGCTTTATACGAATATATTGTTAGCCTAGAGGTTCATTACAAAAAGAAGATGCGGGTTATGCACAGCCCTTTCTCGGAAGAAACCACTATGAGCAGCCTCTCAAGTATGGAATCGCACCAAAGCGCTTTGCGCGAAATTTGGGAAAACGAATATGTTAAAGACGAAAAGCTTAGCGTTAGCCAAAAAATCCAGCAGCTGCTTAAGTTAAAAGACCAATTTGAAGATACTTCGTCTAAACAAGCCCCTAGTAAAAACTCGCAGGAAGTTACCTTACTTACCGAAATTATTCACATTTTACATGAGCGCAATACCAGCGAATTTAAACGCTCTATCGAAACTAAACGGGTGGTAAACCGCAACTTAATTTTTATTTTAACTAACCTCTCACTGGCCTCAATCAATTTAACTTTTAATATTTTAAGATTATTTAATATCATCAATTAAGCTATTTATTAAGGAGAACTTAAAGAAATGTCGCAAAATTTACGCTTTTATAGTTCGGCCGGAGAATTATTAATTGCCAATTTTTCTTTTCATTCGTTATCCGATATAAAAAGTTATGCTCATAGCGCCGGTTTTACCCACGACAGCGATGACGAAGCTGCTTTTTATTGCCGCATGTTGTTACAAAATAGCTGTACCATCATTCATAATAACGAACAACTTAATAATAACCAACTAGCCAAACTTACGGCGGCCGAGCTGGAAGATTTTGCTTATTTTTACTACTACGGTATTACCGGCGAAGTAGCTAAAAAACCTAGCTATGTTCATAATCTTTATAATCATATTTTACGGTTAGAGGAGCATTACCGTAAAAAAATGCAAACTATGCACAGCCCCTTCTCTAAAGAAACCACTATGGCCAGCCTTTTTAGTATGGAGGCCAGCCAAAATATTTTACACGAGTTTTTAGAAGACGATGACACTAAAGATAAAACTTTTAATACCGGCCAAAAGATTAAAGATTTATTAAAAGATAAAATAAGCGATAAAACCCCCAGCGGCTCCAGCGCGCTTAAATTAGAGATGATTGCCGAAATTATCCATATTATCAACGAGCACGGCAACGGCGAATTTAGGAGGTCGGTAGAAACTAAACGGGTATCTAACCGCAACTTTATTATACTGGCCTGCATTACTACCTTTAACGTTATTAATGTAACTTTAATTATTTTAAGGTATCAGGGTATACTTAGTTGATAGTTACGGCCGCTAACCTTAGTTTTAGCTACGAGCATTTAATTTTAAATAACCTTTCTTTTTCTTTACAGCAAGGCGAAACTTTGGCTATTATCGGCTCGTCGGGCGTAGGCAAAAGCACTTTGCTTAAAATTATTGCCGGCTTACTACCGCCTACCGGCGGTGATTTATTTAATAATGCTAAAAAACCTATCTATGTTAGCCAAGAAGATTCGTTGTTAAACTGGCTAACTATAATCCAAAATGTGGCTTTGCCCTACACCATTAAAGGCGAACCTTTGGCTAAGATAAAAGATAAAGCTTTAACTGCTCTTAGCTTAGTGGGCTTAGAGGGTTATGCCGATAGCTACCCGCACCAATTATCGGGCGGTATGAAAAAACGGGCCGAGCTGGCCCGCGCCTTAGCTTACGAAGGCGATTTAATTTTGCTAGATGAACCTTTTTCGGCCCTAGATATTTTAAACCGCGAAAAATTAAATGTTTTAGTGGCGCAGCTAACTAAACAAACAGGCGCCGGCTTAATTTTGGTAACCCACAGTATAGATGAAGCTTGTTACTTAGCCGATAAAATTCTTTTGCTTAATAGCCCGCCGCACAGCGAAGAACTGCTTATTAACGATAAAGCCGGCAATAACAGTGATGATTTTATTTTAAGTGAGCAAAGCCGGGCCAACAGTAATCATTTACGTTTAGCCTTAAAAAACAACAATGAGGCCATTAAAACCGCTAAAACCCCAGCTAAAAATGTGCTATTTAATAAATTTAAGCAGCTGGGCTTAGCGGTTATTAGCTTAATTACCTTTTTATTAGCGATAAGCTTAGTTAAAACTGTTTTTAATATCCCCGATTTTTTACTGCCTTACCCCGCAACTGTGGCCCGGCTTTTCTTTACCACCCTCTTTAATGGTTTTATCTTTAAAGATTTATCTTACACCATAATGGCCAGCTTAGGCGGCTTTGGTTTAGCTTTGCTGCTGGCTTTACCTTGCGGTTATACTATTGCCCGTTTTAAACCCCTTAAAGAGCTTTTACTGCCCCCCTTAATTGCCGCCAACACCATACCTATTGTGGCTTTAGCCCCCTTTATTGTTATGTGGGTGGGACTTGGCTTAACGCCTAAAATTATTACGGCAGCTTTAATTGTTTTTTTTCCTATCCTCATTACCTCTATCACGGCTTTTAGGTTGGCACGCAAACAAACGGCAATGCACCTCTTTTTTTATAAACCTAATCTTTTACGCGGTTTATTTTTGCTAGAACTGCCGGCCAGCTTGCCCACTATCTTTAGCGGCATTAAAATTTCGCTGGCTACTTCGGTAGTTGGGGCAGTTATCGGCGAGTTTATCTCCGGCGCCGATGGACTAGGCAGCTTGCTCACCATTGCTAAAGCCAGCTTTAACACCCCGCTGATGTTTGTGGCTTTGGTATGGCTGGTTATTTTAGGGCTTACCTACTATGCCGCAGCCGCGCTGCTGGAGAAATTATGCGTAAAATAATGATTATCCTGCTGTATTTAGGTTATTACCTGTTAGTCTATAACCCGCTTTATGCCTTATTACCACAGGAAGAATTTACTTATGACAACGCAGTCGTGATTGGGTCCATCATTTTTACATCAATTAATTTTTTGGTGTGTTTACTTTTTGTCTTTAAATTAAAGGTAAAATTTGGTAAGATAAGCTTTAAAGTTATTTTACTAAGTTTATTATTGTTCGTTTGCTTATTGGCTATCGGTATATTATTTGCTTTAATTATGCAGGCCGATATTACTTATAACGTTAGCAGCAATGTATTTTTATTATTAATTTTTTGTTTGCTTATAGGTTATAGCGAAGAACTCTTTTTTAGGGCTATCCCCTACCACCTGCCCTTGGCAAATACTTGGGTAAAAATGACGCCGGCTTTAATTCTTTTTGCTTTGGCGCATAGCGGCGATGGCTTATTTACCGTAGTTAATGCCTTTGTTTTAGGGGTGCTCTTTACCTTTTTTTATTTACGTTTTAAAAATGTGCATATTGTAGCTTTAGCCCACAGTTTATACAATTTTTCAATTTTCTCATCGGCTTTATTAATTTAGTAAATGCCGATATAATAGCTATGTTACTAGAGATATTGCAAACCATCTTTATGGTGGCCAGCCGGCCGTTAATTATTATTTTTTATATAGGCCTTTTAATTATTTTTGCCATAGTAATTAAAATTGGTAAACCGAAAAAGAAGTTTAACTTTAAGAAGATAGATGGTTTTGGTAATGTAGGCGCTAAACTTAAAGCAAGGGCCGGCAAACTTAGCCGTAAACCGGCCGATAGCCCGCCGCCGCCGGAGGCTGCCCCGCCGCTGGAAGAAGACGAAGACGATGAATAAATAATAAAGTACCCCGCCTTACAGAGGCGAGGTATTAATTACTGTAAAAAATAAGAAATTTTTTTATTCTTTAATTAATTTAAGTGCGTTTAAGCTGCGTAGCGGTGGCCAGCATGTTATCGCTGGTTTGTACGGTGCGGCTGTTAAATTCGTAGGCACGCTGAGCGACAATTAAATTAACCATCTCTTGGATAGATGATACCGCCGACATCTCTAAAAAGCGGTGCTGTATTTGGCCCATACCGTCTTGGCCCGGTAACCCCATAATAAATTCGCCGCTAGCAGTACTTTCGGTAAAAAGGTTTTGCCCTACCGCCGTTAATCCGGCCGGATTGACAAAACGGTAAAGTTCTAGCTGGCCAACCACCACAGGGTCTTCTAAGCCGGGCAGCCTTACATTAACCTCACCTTGTGTGGTAATATTAATAGTTTCGCGGATAAAGTTTTCGGGAAAAATAATCTCTGGCTGCACGCGGTACCCTTGATTGGTAACCAGTTGGCCGTTGGCATCTACATTTAAGTTGCCGTCGCGGGTGTAAGCTAAGCTGCCGTCAATAAGTTGCACGCGTAAAAAACCCTCACCGGTAATGGCTAAATCCATTGGGTTACCGGTGGCTTGCAACGAGCCTTGATCAAACATACGCTGGCTAGAGGCTACTTTAACACCATGCCCTACCTGCGTAGGCAGCGGGCGGCTGGTTAAATCGGTCGCCGGGGTACCGGCAATACGCTGGGTTTGGTATAGTAAATCCTCAAACTCGGCGCGCATGGGCTTAAAGCCTGTCGTATTAACGTTGGCTAAATTGTTAGCGATAGTATCTATATTAAATTGCTGGCCATTCATGCCGCTGGCACCGGTCCAGAGAGAGCGCATCATAAGGGGTAATCTCCTACTTCTGTTATTATCGGGCTATTTACAATTAGCCTTTAGTTTGCTTTAAATGTAAATATGTTTCTTCTCTTCATCAATTTTAGGCAAAGCTGCTAGGGTTAAAACTAGTACACCACAAAGGGCCATATCCTCCGCTATAACATCAATTATCTATAATATTTTGATATTAAAAATAATTAATCTCTTTACCACAAACAATTTACGTATTAAATCAATTATAAGTATAAAATATTAAAAAAATAGTATTGATATTCCTTAATTATCGAGGTAAGATTTCATTATCGGCAAATATAAAAAATACTTGAGAAATTTTTAAAATTAAAATTAAGGAGAGTAAAAAATGAAAAAAATTATAACTACGCTATTGCTGGTAGCTTTTGCCTTAACAATGACGGCTTGCGCCAGCACTAGGGATAGAAGAAACTTTAACACGCTTGACAGAGAACTTACCGCTCGGCAAGCTCTTTTTTTAAGCAGCGGCGGCTTGGTTACCAACCCGCATTATATGCAAAGTTTTTTACTACAGAACGCTGCCAAAGAGGCTTCTAGGATAAGTGATTATCAAATAGCTATCAATTTATTGCTTAGAGCCTTTGTCGAGCTGGAGGCTGCTATCAATAATCTTCCAAATTCTAATACTCTTCCGCTTATTTCGTTAGATGCTCAAGAGCTCCTCCGTGAGCTGGAAAGAGCTCAAAGAGAATTTTCACGATAATTATAAAGGAGTTATATAATGTTTAAAAAAATTTTATTATTAGCAATTTTAATTTCATTTTCCCTGCCTGCAATAGCCCAGTTACAAAACCCTAACCAAAATAATAGGGCTAATAATCCCGATTATTTACGCAGCCTAGAGCTACGCCAAAGAGCCATTGAGGCCCTTGAAGCCGGCGAACATGCCAGAGGGCTTGCTTTAATAGTGGAAGCCACCTCCGCCTTGCAAGCTGCCGAACGTTTTTACGACCCGACACGCGGCGACGCTTTAACTAAGCTAATTTGCCTTACCGAAGTTTGGCAGCGCGAAGCTATCTCGCGTGGTTTGCATAGAGGAACTAATGCTGGCCTTTTTAACCGTATAGAAGAGATAACAGCTGCGGCTAGCCACGCTTTTGAACGTGAGTGGTGGCAAGAAAGTGTTACACACAGCGGAGAAGCTTTAACGCTATACCGCCAGTTATTTGGTTTGGGCAGTAATTTTGATTTAGCCATCACCTACATCGTACAAAGAGGCGATAGTTTATGGCGGATTGCCGCCCGCCCCGATGTTTACAATGACGCTCGGGCATGGGGGCGACTATGGGAAGCTAACCGTAATAGCCGATTACATTATACTAACAGCCCGCACCTTATTCACCCTGCTACAGAATTAGAAATACCTCGCTAGCTTTATAAATTTTTATTGATAGATAAACATTTTAAGCCTTCATCAATTTTGATGGGGGCTTTTCTTCGGTTTTTATCCGTACATTAGGCCCGGCACCTCTTACCTCCTTTTTAAACGGCATTCAATAAAATATTATGCGGTATTACATAGAAATATTTCTCACATCAAACATAATTTTGTTATAATACTTTCAACTCTTAAATATTGCATTTTATAGGTTGACAAGGGGTGATTTTAAGTATATAGTTTTTTAAAAAAGGAGGTAAAAATGCTTTCGGCAAAAGAAAAAGGTAAAGATATAACTAACACTTGCGAAGATAGTTTAACATCATCGGTATTTGATGGTTTATTACTGCTGCCCGATGAGGTATTTTGGCGGCTGCTTAAAAAGGCTTGTCCTACCTTGCCTGATGAGGCGGCTGTTTTAGAAGATTATAGCTTTTGGCCAAAATATGCTACCGATGAAATTGAAGAGATACCCAATGAACATTTTGTTGAACCCGACTTGGTGTTAAACTTTGAAAGCTTCGATTTAATTATTGAGGCCAAACGCTGGGACGGCGCCGGGCAAAACCCTGAGCAATGGCAGAACCAGCTATTAGCCCATCGCTTTCACCTAGAAGATGATGAAAAAGAGCTGTATTTACTGGCCATTGGCGGTGTAGATAAAAACGAAATTGTAAAGCTTGATATTGATAACGAAGATGATGAACCGTATACCATTTTTAAGTACCATTGGAAGAGCTTACTTGAGGCTATACACCACGAACTAGCAAATACTGAAGAAACCCATAACCAAAAATTATTTAACTATATTATACGCGCCTTTGCTTTGCACGGTCATATTTTTGTTAAAATAAAATATTTTGATGAAATTTTAGAGCAAGCTAAAAGTTACCGGCCAAATTTTACTGCCAGCTTAAATATTTTAAATAACTGGAAGATACCTAAATCTACTATCTTTCTTAAATCAAACTTTCGTAAATTGCTGGAACCGGCTAAAACTTATAAAACTCATTTTATAGAAAGTTTTAACACTTTAAATAATTGGAGGATTGTTTAATGGATAATAATAATAATAATAAAGATTTTGAAGAAATGCTTTGCGATGTGCGTAAAAGCTTTAGGTTGTTACACCAATATAACGAACGTGTGCTAGATTTAATGCGTTATATTGGCAGCCAATTTGGGGCGGTAGCCGGTGGTTACCCTCATGCTTCAGGCCCTTGCCCAAAAGGTGGTAAAGGCATTGAGCGTTGGGCATGGGATTGGCTTAATATGCATTTTTATGAGTTTCATTTTGCTAATGCTGCCGTACCTTTTTCTGTTATGTTACAAAGTGATACCGGCACTTATGACAGTAATGTTGATTGGAATGACATACCTAACTTTGATGAGGTAACGAAGGCCCAAACACGGCTTATTTTTATTTCAAGCAGCAACCCAGATGAATACTGGGAATTTGGTGAAATGCTTGAAGATGGAGATATTATGTACAAAAACTTAACAGGTAAAGGCAAAGTTGTAAAGGCAGAAGACAGCGAAGAAAAGATGTACCTAATGGCCTTTAACCTAGTGGATTTTGCCGATAAAGCTAGCATAGATAAAACTTTACAAAAATGGCTTAAATTTTTAAATGATAACGGCGAGACACAGCTTACCTTACACGAAAGTTAAATTAAAAAATACATAACCAGCTAAATATAAATATCTTTCTCGCCCTCATCAATTTTGGTGAGGGCTTTTTTGGTAACCTCTTTTATTTTTTCTTCTTTAATTGTATCAATTATTTTTTCATAATAATTATCATTTACAAGGCCATTACTAAAACTTTTTTCATATTCCTTAAAGGTCATCAGAGCATTAGAGGTGCAAAATTTTTCAATCTCCCCGCTTTTAGCCATATTCATAAAACTTTGGCCGGTACGTTCACGGCGGTAACAGGCGGTACAAAAGCTGGGCAAATAGCCCTCATTACAAAGGCCGGCTACTACCTCATTTAAAGTACGGTCATCGCTGGTGGTAAATTGGCTGGTATCTCTTTCGCGAACCCCGCTGTAACCGCCCACATCGGTGCTGCTGGCGGCGCTCATTTGGCTAATACCTAATTGGAGGGCCTTTCGGCGCAGTTCTTCCGTCTCACGGGTAGAGAGGATTAAGCCGGTATAAGGCACAGCCAACCTAATGACGGCGATGAGCTTTAAAAAATCGTCATCGTTTACTAAATAAGGAAAATTTGATAAATCCATACCTTTAGCCGCCTTAAGGCGCGGTACACTGATGGTATGAGCGCCGGCGCCAAAATCTTGTTCCAATATGTTACTGTGGTTGAGCATAGCAAGGGTTTCGTATTTATAATCATACAAGCCGTATAAAACGCCTAAGCCTACGTCATCTAGTCCGGCCGTCATCGCGCGGTGCATGGCGGCGGTGTGGTAGGCAAAGTTGCCCTTTGGCCCTTTGTGCATGGCCTCGTAGGTAGATTGATGATAACTTTCTTGAAACAAGATATAAGTGCCAATGTCGGCCTCTTTTAATAATTTATACTCTTCCACACCGGTGGCGGCAATATTTACGTTAATACGGCGCAGATTATGGCCGTTATAATTGACGCTGTAAATAGTTTTAATAGCCTCTATTATGTAATTGATGGGCACATTGATAGGGTCTTCTCCTACCTCTAGGGCGATACGTTTGTGGCCCATCTTGAGTAGAGCCAAAGTTTCGGCTTTAATCTGCTCCATTGTTAATTTGACACGCGGCATAGCTTTATTATTAACGCTGTAACCGCAATAGGCGCAGCTATTGACACAGTAATTGGCTAAATAGAGCGGCGCAAAGAGCACGATGCGCGGGCCGTAAATTTTTTGCTTAACTTTTTTAGCGGTGCTGAACAGTGCCTCACGTTGCTGTTCAGTATTAATATGCAGTAAAGCGGCGGCCTCTGTTAAGGTTAGCCCTTTGCCTAAAGCGGCTTTAGCTAACACGGTTTCTATATTTAAATTTTGGCCAGCGGTTAGGGCTTGGTTCATTAAGCTTTCGTTAGCGATGGCTTGGGTTATATGCTGCTGGTTCATGGTGTTTCCTTTAATTAACTCTATTATTCTTATAGTTTTTAGTAATTAAATTTATTTGCTCACAAATACTCTTGACAAGATAAGGGAATAAAATTATTGTAAGTTTATAACCCTTAATAGGCTTTGGTAAACAGAACGCCAAATTATAAGGAAAAATCTTTATAAGGAGGTGAAAAATGATGGCTGTAAATAAAATAATACGAGCAGTCCTGTTTACGCTGTACTTGCTCGTATTTATACAAAAGCTGTATTAAACATACAGTCTGGCATTTCTTAAGGTGGTTACAGCCACCTTAAGTTTTTATACCTACATAGTACCTTGTTTTTTAATTAAAGTCAAGTAAAAATAATAAGTGATTATTCCTTTAACCTTCATTATAGAAAGAGCTATCAATTTCTTCTCCTAATTTGAATGGTAACTTCCACTTTCCATAAGCTATATATTTTGTAGTCCCCATTAATCTGTCAATCACATGCTGCCTATCCCAAACTGCGGTTAATTCCATTCCTTTACATTTTTTTTCAGTAGCCGGTGTAATTTCACCACGATTATAGATGGAGAATTTGCCGGTAAAAATATCTTTCATGTAAGTTGGCAGGCCCCAAGCATCGGCGTCATTTTCAAAAGGAATGTTTCCTACCACAGGCCACACACCATCAGTAAGTAAGTCGGCGTATACGCATACAAAAAAATCATATTCATCGTCTTTTTTAGGAATTTCATTCAAGTTATTGGCTTTTTTTTATAAATGGCCAAAACACCCTCTTTATACATCCTTCCAAAAACATAAGTATCATTAGGGAGTGTTATAGCATAAATATTTCCTAATTTTCTTTTCTTTACCCCTTTTTTTATTTTAACTCCTCCCCATAATTCCCCTGCGTCTCACTTACCGTGCGGCCCAGCGCGGCCAACATAGTAGTAACCTTAGCTCGCCGTTCAGCAATGCTAAGCTCATCACTCTTACGCGGGTACAAAGCGTATAAATTTTCATAATTGGCGGGCTCGGCCTTTTGCATAAGCACGTTGGCGCCGCAGTCCATTGCCTGTTCAGGGCTAGGTAATAAGCTTAACAAAGCGCTGGTAGCGGGGATTAAAGCCTTTGGGCACAACAACCTCGCCAGTGCCATCGCCCGTTTAGTTAAGCCCACATCACCATTGGGGTGGCCGGCTAGCGGTGTGCCCGGCCCGCTAATAAATACGCCAATACTTATCATATTAAAATTATAATTTTGAAGAAACAGAATATCGGCAGCAATATCGGCTAGCGTTTGCTCGGGTAAACCGATGAGAATGCCGCTGCCCGTTTGGTAACCTATCTGCATTAAATTACGCGCGGCCTGTAATCTATCACTTAATAAATCGCCATGATGAAGTTTTTTATACAGTTCAGCATTACCTATTTCATGTTTGAGTAAAAAACGTTTGGCGCCCGCCTTAAACCACGCCTCATAGTGGCTGTATGGCCGCTCGCCCACACTAAGGGTGATGGCTGTATCGCCATACTTTTGGGTTATTTCAGCAATAATCTCGGCTAAATACTCTTTGGTATAACTTTCATCTTCCCCGCTTTGCAGCACAAAGGTTTTGTAACCGGCTTTAGCTGCACTATCGGCGGCAGAGAGGATTTGTTCTTTGGTTAGCCTAAACTTAGGTAGCTTATCGTTACCAAAGTTAATACCGCAGTAAACGCAGCGGCACTTGCAGTAGTTAGAAAACTCGATGACGGCGCGCAGCTGCACGGAGTTACCTACATAGTTGCGGCGTACCCGTTCGGCGGCGGCAAATAATAAATCTTGTTCGGCTTCGTTAGCTAATAAATATTCTATTCCCGCTGGGGTAGCTTGGTGAGTGGTTTCGAGCTGAGTGAGAAGTTGTTGTATGTTCATTTAACTAATTATATACCAAATTTACTTCTTTAAGCAAGCAGAGTATAGCTTTAGTTTATTTCTGTAATTCACAATGTTACGTATTCTTTCTTATATCCCTAACAAATTGAGTGATAACTTGTTAAGATTTATTAGGATTGTACAGCCAGTTATTATCAAACTTCAGTTTTCATTTCACTCTTTCAAGCTCCGCTAACCATAATTAGCGGTAGTTCAGAAATAATATGATTAAAGATAATACAAAAGTAACGATACTGTCTTTACTTTAGCGTTATCACAGGGTATAATAATATTAAGAGGTATCTATGGCAACTACTAAATCAAATATAAATGTAAAAATTGATGCGGCAGTTAAGGAAGCGGCAACACTGCTTTTAGAGCGTATGGGTATTGACCAGACTACAGCTATTGATATGTTTTACAGGCAAATTATAGCTGAACGAAGGTTGCCCTTTCAGCCTATAGTTGCTGCTACGGTAGAGGAACAGCTTACAGCAGCCATCACAAAAAAAATATCCCCAGAGTTAGGCTCGAAGCCGATGATAATGGTTCTGCCATTGTAGATAAAGATAAACACCCCGAAATTTATGATTGGGCGGTGAATGGTTAATGAACCCTTACGACCTTTGATTGGAAAGAAGCAGGATTAACAAAACCTTCTTACATAGACATTGGCAAAATCATTGATTTGCCGATAACGGCTGTTTTGCCTACACCTATCGGTAAGTTATCTAAAAATGATTTAACCAAGCTACTTAATGCCATCAATGAGTATCATAATAAAGGAAACTAAAATGACTACGGAAGCGATGACTCTTGATAATTTTGAAAACTATTTTAGCGCTATCGTTTTACAGCGAGCTCTGGGTTATTTTGAAGCAGGTAAAGTTTCATCATTTGAAGAGGAAGCGAAAGGTCAGTGGCTTGCCGAAGTAGATGGCAACGAAATTTATACGGTTAAGGTTATCTTCGATAATGATAAGATTGTAACTCTAACCTGTGATTGCCCCGATGATTTAAATCGCCACTGTAAACATGTTGGGGCATTACTCTTTGCTTTGCGTGAAGAAAAAGCGAACGCCAGCCGTAAACCTAAAGCGGCTAAAAAAATCAAACTAGAGACGGAACTGCCTAAACTTTCAAAGGAAGAACTCATCGAAATTCTTTTAAACTTTGCAGGAAGAGATAGGCAATTTAAAAGTGAGCTTGTATTGAGGTTTGCTGATAACACCGACATCATCGAAGAGTCTCGTAAACTCATTAAAAAATCAATTAACGCTGCTAGCCATCGTTATGGCTTAGAGAGCAGTGATGTTGGCAAAGCGTTAAAAGGGGCTAAAAAGGTCTTAGCCCTAACTGATGAACAGATAACTAAAGGCAACACTCTGCCCGCTGTTCAGCTCTGTTTTGTTGTACTAGAAGAGACCATCGAGTTATGGGAAGATGTGGGTTATCATAATAATCATTTTGAATATACCATCAAAGATGCTTTAGAGAAATTAACTAAGGCGGTAGAGGCTATACCCTCAAACCATCAAGAGAGTTTTAAAGTTTTTAAGCTCATCTTTGACCACGCTTTGAGTAAACTCTATGATGAGGCAGAGTATAGTGCCTTGCGTATGCAAATTTTAGCCGCCACCGTGCCGCTCTGTGCCAACGCTGCCATTAAAGAGAAGCTCATGACCTTTTTAATTACTAAAACTACTTTAAAAGAGTATGATAACAGGCATTATTGGCGGGCAGCTCAGGAAATTATGGTAGAGGTAATGACCCGTTTTGGTAGTAGGGAGGAAGCTACTTTATTTATTGAGGCTAACCTTGATAATGAAAAACTCAGAAGAATAGCGGCCAGTAAAGCATTAGAGAGCAAAAATTACAGTAGAGTTATTGAGTTATCTTTAGCAGCGGAAGCCGATGAAGAATTACAGCCAGAGGTTAAAATTTTGTACAAAGGGCTGCGTTATAGAGCTTATGAAGGGTTAGATGATAAAGCAGCACAAATAATTTTGGCTAAAGAGCTTTTGTTAGCAGGGTATTTTGAATATTTTACCAAGTACAAGACATTGATTAAAGTTAAAGAATGGCCTTTATTACGAAAGGAGTTACTATCTGCCATCAAAAAGTTAAAAGATGATAGCGATTACACTTGGTTTAAATACTCGGGCACAGAACCGCTTTATACGAAGGTTTTAATAGCTGAAGAAATGTGGCGAGAGCTTTTAGCTTACTGCGATAAAAATAAGGGTTTTATTCCTCACTACGCCCACTTACTATTACCCTATTATTCCGACGAAACAGAGAGTATTTTTACCATTTATATTTTAGAGAGTGCTCAAAAAGCTAGTGATAGAAAGCGTTATAAAGCGGTAGTGGAACTTGTTAAAAGCTATCAAAAAACCTTTAATAAAAATGCCGTTGAACTTTTAGAAAAACTTCGTAAAGACCATGCGAGACAACCCGCCTTTATTGATGAGTTAAGTAAGACTAAGGCTGGTAAAGCGGCGAAGAAATAAAAAGAGGAGTAGTTATTATGGGAAAAGTTTATGCTTACGGCGATGCTTCAAATACGGCAACACGGGTCTTTTTAAGTGAGTTTTCTAAACAATTTAATACATTTTTTGGTGTTAGGCATAAAATTGAAACTTTAAAATATTTTGATTATCAATGCCCCTATTCTGGGGAGAGTATAGACGGCAGTAATTATATTGAAGACCATATTATTCCTTTTAACAAAGGTGATTGTGGTTTGCACCTTTACGGTAATGTTCTTTTAGTAACAGCAGAAGCTAATAAAGCTAAACACAGTAAACCGTTAGCAGAAATTTAAAAAATTATCCAGAAAGATTAGAAAAAATACAACGTTTTATAGAAGAAAGTGGCTATAGGAATATTCATCTTCAATATAATGATCTATTAAAAATTCATTGAAAAAACTTTATAAAAAAATTGACCGAATGCTTAAAGAGGATTTGGAAAAGTTAATGGCAACAACAACTATAATAAAGTTATCACCATAATCTGCAAAACTCTCCGAGAGTTTCAGTATTTTCTCATCTTCCATATTCGCTGAACCATTATCAAGTATACAAAGCCGAAAGGGTTTGCCGTTGTGGACGTGGTAAAGGAATACGTTTTACTTTATAAATGTTATCGCTATCACCCAACATTTTTTCATAAAGTCTAGCTATATATAAAAGTAAGCGTATAGGCATATTATCATTAATTGTAGATTGATGCTCAATCAGTACCACAAGCTTGCCATCTACCTCAAAGGATATATCATTAACTCTATCCATAAATAGGACATCTTGTAAGGTGTTAATGTTAATTTCAGTATCGTTATCAAACTTGACACCTGTTAAAGCAAAATAAAGTTCTCGTAGTTTATTCTATTCACTAAAGAGTAGATTAAACATACTGTCTTTATAATAGACCTGTTCTAAAAATAAATATGATATAATGAAAGAATAGGCAGTGTTCCTGCTAACGTAAAGCAATAAAGATTAAAGCTAATTGAATAAAACCAACAAACATTCTATCTAGCTTATCATAACGAGTGAAAATTCGTCTAAAATCTTTAAGTTTA
>WRBN01000020.1 GCA_009784515.1 Spirochaetaceae bacterium
ATCTCATTATCGTTAAGGATAATAATTAAGTTGTTGCCTATTTTATCGGTACGGCTTAAAGCTTTGTAAGATTTACCGCCCAGTATCTGCCCGGCGTGGTTTAAGGCCTCAAAGGCGGTGCCGTTAGCGATACTGCCATCGCCGATAACGGCAATAACTTTGCCTTTTTCTTTTAATAACTCTTGTCCTTTAAGCAGGCCCAGTGCCGTAGAGATACTTACCGAAGCATGGCCGCTGCTAACGGTATCGTGCTTGCTTTCGCTGCGCCGTGTAAAGCCCGATAGGCCGCCTTTTTGCCGTAAGCCGGTCAGCTGGTCGGCCCGGCCGGTTAAAATTTTATGGGTATAACTTTGGTGGCCCACATCAAAGATAAATTTATCGGTGGGGCTTTTTTTATCTTCGGCAATACTATTGTCAAACACATAATGCAAAGCCACCGTTAGCTCTACCGCCCCTAAGTTGCTGGAAAGATGGCCGCCGTTACTGCTAACGGTTTGGATAATAAGCTGCCTAATTTGTGCGCACAAAGCATTAAGTTCGGCTATGGTAAGCTCTTTAAGGTTTTGCGGGGTTAAACTATCCAAACTTATCTCTTTCATTGCTCTTTAGTATAATAGCCTTTAGTTAAAATTGCAATGGTAAAAATTAGCGTATGGGGGTTTTTATCGATTGGTAAAAAAATAAAATAATAATTATCCATAAATCACGCTATTAAAAGAAGATATTAGCATAACAGTCAATAACCCCTTTGCGCTAACAAGGGGTTATTTTTGTCGTTATTTACTATAGGTATACAAAATTTGATTTTTGGGCTAAAATAAATTTATATTAAGCCATAAAGAGGTATTTATGCAGATAGATTACACCCGTAAGCTCGATTTTAACGATGTGCTTATCCGCCCTAAACGCTCCACCCTCCAAAGCCGCAAAGAGGTAAATTTGCAACGCACTTTTACCGGCAAGCACAGCCGCTGCAACTTTAGCGCCGTGCCTATTATCGCCAGTAATATGGCCACAGGTAGCTTTGCAATGGCCGAAGTTTTTGCCCAAAATAATATGCTGGTGGCTATCCACAAATTTCATAGCCAACAAGATTGGCTTAAGGCTTCACCTGAGGCGTTAAGTGCGTCCATTTATACCATTGGTATGTCTGAGGAAGAGTATCAGGCCTTTGATGAAGTACGCTTAGCCTTAGCGGCCAGCGGTAAAATTACCGCCCCCGAGCGCTTACCTTTGTGTATCGATATTGCTAACGGTTACACTCAGCGTTTTGCCGGTTTTGTGCGCTGGGTGCGCGAACGCTGCCCGCAAACCTTAATTATGGCCGGTAATGTAGTTACGGCCGAAATGGTGCAGGAGCTTATTCTTAATGGGGCCGATTTTGTTAAGGTAGGTATTGGGCCCGGCAGCGAATGCACCACCCGGCTTAAAACCGGTGTGGGCTACCCGCAGATTGCGGCCGCTTACGAATGTGCCGATGCCGCACACGGGTTAGGCGGCGGTATTATTTTAGATGGCGGTATGCGCTGCCCCGGCGATGTAGCTAAAGCCTTCGTGGCTAACGCCGATATGGTTATGCTAGGCGGTTTTTTTGCCGGTACCGATGAACAAGAAGGGCAGTTAATAACTAAACGGCTCTTAACCAACTGGATAGATGAAAACGGCAAGCAAATCATAGAAGAAAAAAAATTTAAATTATTTTACGGTATGTCCAGCGAATATGCCCAGCGTAAACACCAAGATGGTCTTAAAGATTACCGGGCCTCCGAAGGCCGCAGCGAAGAGGTAGTTTATCAAGGGCCGGTACAAAATATTATAGACGACCTTTTAGGCGGTTTGCGCTCCACCGGCACTTACATTGGGGCCGCCAAAATTAAACATTTTGGTAAATGCGGTACACTGATTAGGGTTAGCCGCCAGCATGACCGCTTTTAATAGTTAAAAGCTAAAAGTTAAAGTTGTTTTTTATTGCGGTAAAGAATAAGGTTAATTTTTAGCTTTTAGTTCTCTTTTAACTTGATGCAACTTATAAAGCCGCTGTTTAGAGTTATAAATAACTTTTAGCGTACGGGCAAGGCTGCGCAGCCGGGTAAGGTTTTCGGCATATTCTTCAAATTGTCCCGTATAGGTTTCGGCATCGTAGATAGAGTAATTATCATAAATAACAAGGCTAAAAGTTTTCTTTCCTTTATAACGAATACGCAGAAGATGACAGCCGGGAGTAAAAGTACGATTATTACGGTTAAGGTACTCAAACTCTAATTTATTTATATCGCTATAAAATATAATTATTTCATCATTATTAATATGTAAAGCGGTGAAATCTAACTTTACGCTGGTCTCTTTGATAAGGCTTTCCTGCCCAACATAACCATATACCCTATAAAAGAAGGCAACTACCGGAGTTAGCATAACAAACTGATGTAAAAAATAAGGAAGCGGCTCAAAAAGGTTTCTTCTTAGAAAGAAACTCACTAAAAGGAGAGCGATAATTAAAAAAATATAAATCCAAAAAATATTTATAAGAAGCGGGGAGAGGAAATGGCGGCGGTGGCCGTTAATTTTATATTCGTCCATAATTTACTGGCAGGAGCCCTCCATTGGAGGGCTCTTTGTGGCCCTTAAGTATTTAGCCCAATCTTGCATTTATGTTTGGTTTCGGCTTCAAAGTCTTTGTAACTTTGCTGCCGCATCATCATATTGTTCCAATCTACTTTGTGGGCATCAAATTCGGGGCCGTCAACGCAAACAAATTTGGTTTCGCCGTCAATAGTAACCCGGCAGCCGCCGCACATACCGGTGCCGTCAATCATAATAGTATTAAGGCTAGCTGTCGTAGGTATATTAAAGGGGCGGGTAACGGCCTCGCAAAACTTCATCATAATGGGCGGGCCAAGCGTAAACACCTCACCAATATGGGGAAGGCTTTCACACAGCTCTTTTAACGGTTCGGTAACCAATGCCTTGCGGCCGGCGCTGCCGTCATCGGTACAGATAATAAGCTGGTCGGCAAAGGCCTCTAACTCTTTTTGCATAATAATTAAATCTTTATTACGTGCGCCTATAATGATAATAACTTCATTGCCGGCTGCTTTAAGAGCTTTGGCAATGGGGTGCATAGGGGCAACACCAACCCCGCCGCCGATACAAATAACCGGGCCATCGTATTTTTCGATGTGGGAAGGCGAGCCAAGCGGTCCTAAAAGGTGGGCAATATGGTCGCCGGCATTAAGCTGCGCCAATTTTATGGTACCTTCTCCTACGGTTTGAAAGATGATAAGAATCCAGCCCTCATCGGCATTGGCATCGGCGATGGTTAAAGGAAGACGTTCGCCATCGGGTTTAGCCATTAATATAATAAATTGACCGGCTTTCCGCGCTTGGGCGATATGTTTGGCTTCTATCTTTAAAGAGAAGACATCTGGCGATAGTTGTACTTTTTCTAATATTTTGTTCATTCTAAAATTATAGCCCATAAAAGACGATTTGTCAAAAAAAATCTTATATAATTAATGGCATTTATGGCAATTTTTACAACTATGCGTAGTAAAATTAAAATTACCGGTACTTTTTCTACCAATAATGGTTAAAGCTGCAGCTGTAGCCGCCAAAAAGATAAGCGGCAAAATTATAAATAATGGTTGGTGGGCAGTAGTTAGCTGGTAAAAGAGGGTAGCTAAACTCCACGCTACAATAAGCAGGTATAAAAGAGTTAGCAGTCCGTAAAACCAGCCCATCTCGCGCCATAAGGTGGTGGCGGCCGCTAAGCAAGGCAGGTAAAGCAGCACAAAAATAAGGTAGGCATAACTAGCCCAGCCGTTAAAAAAAGTGCGCATATTTTGACTTAACAGGCTTTCGGTGTATTCACTTTCGCCGCTGTCGCTGCTAATTAAAGTACCGCTAAAAAAGTTTTCCGGTATCGTTGCAAAGGCTTCCCCTAAACTGTCTAAAAAATTAAAGTTTTCGTGGCTTTCTTCGCTTAACCCATAAAGGGTGGCTAAGGTGGTAATAATGGCCTCTTTAGCAAATAAACCGGTAATTAAAGCTACGCTGGCCGGCCAATTTTCTTCTTCTACTCCAAAAGGGCTAAAAACAGGTGTGATGGCTTTACTAACATCTACCAGCAGGCTTTCCTCGCGGTCATTTAAATGAATGTTATTTAATATTCCCAATAAAATGGTAGCTATAATAATAAATTTACCGGCTCTTAGTAAAAAATCTTTAAGCTTGCTTAAACTTTCGCGCACTACGTAAGCCATACGCGGCAACTGATAATAAGGCAGTTCCATCGCCAACGGGGCCGGTTTGCCTTTAAAAAGAGTTTTTTTAAGCAGCAAAGCCGTAACGATGGCCACCGCGATACCCAGCAAATAAAGCGAAAAAACTACCAGCGCCGCCCGGTAAGGAAAAAAGATGGTGGCAAATAAAACCAGTACCGGCAGTTTAGCGCTGCAAGTCATAAACGGGGTGATAAAAATAGTTAATAATTTATCGCGCCTATTTTTTAAAATACGGGCGCTCATAATGGCCGGCACGGTACAGCCAAAGCCTAAAATTAAAGGCACAAAACTTTTACCGGATAACCCTAGTAATTGCATAAATTTATTGATTACAACAGCAGCTCTAGCCATATAACCGGAGTTTTCTAGGATAGTTAAACAAAAAAAGATAATAAAAATAGGCGGAATAAAAGTAGCTACCGTTTGCAAAGCCATACCCAGCGAATTGACAAAAACATCGACAATAGGCCAATCCAATCCAGCTAAAAGATGATTGGGTAAATCGATAAAAAGTGAGCCGCCTACAACATCAAAAAAATCGATAAAGGTAATGCTAAATTTTTGAGTTACATAAAACATTGCAAAAATAATCGCTAAAAAGATAGGCAGGGAAAGATAACGATTAAGCGCCACTCTATCTAGAGCTGCCGTAATATTTTTGCCGCTTGTTAGGGTAGTTGCTGCGTTAAATAGTTGTTCAATATCAACTTTGTCATCAATAATTATAGGTTGGTTTAAATGGGTGGCGATAGCCTCTTTTAAAAGATTGCCACTTGGTTTTTGGGTGGCATCTAAATTCATAATGGGCAGCTGCTGATTAAGTTTAGCTATATTGATGTTAATACCTTGTTTGGCGGCTATATCGGCCATATTAGCTACCAAAAGTACCGGCTTGCCTAACTTAATTAGCTGCTGGCTTAGCTGTAAGCTGCGCTTAAGATTGGTAGAGTTTAAAACATTAACAAATAAATCGGCTTCGTTACTATGCACGTAGTTACAAGTTACGGCTTCGTCTTCGCTTTCCGGTAAAAAATTGTAACTACCGGGCAAATCGATTAACGTAATGTGTTGATTATTAAAATTATAAAAGCCTTCTTTTTTCTCCACAGTTACACCGGGCCAGTTACCGATAGCCTGCTTAAGGCCGGTTAATAAATTAAAGATAGTGCTTTTGCCGCAGTTAGGCGTACCTATTAAAGCTACCTTAAAGGTATTTTGAGTCATAAAATGTAAATTTCCTTGTTAGTTAATACTAACCATAATGTTAGTATTAACTAACCTATTTGTCAAGAGCTTTAAAGGGGTTTTTACAAATTTATTAAGCAAAAAAATAATTTATAAAAAAGCGAGGATTCCCTCGCTTTAATTTTTACTTTTTAATTATTAATTTAATTACAGCTTTAACCTATTAATAATAGTATCTAGGATAGCGTCCATTGTGCTGATAAAACGGGCGCTGGCGGTAAAACCATGCTGAAAACGCACAAGGTCGACAAATTCTTCGTTAATGTTTACCCCGCTGATAGATTCTTTAATATCGTTAAGGTTTTTATAAATAGCTTCGTAAGAGAGGTGGGTATGAAAAGCCTCTTGCCCTTTGCTGCCAATCAAGGCGGCGCTATCGGCAAAAAAATCGTCCATACTCATCATACGGTCTATCATTACTTTTTCGTGCCGTAAGTTAGCCATAGCAATAGCAATACGGTTATCACCAATGGCCGCTTCGCCATTAGGGCCGGCAGCGGCGGCGGCAATGTGGTTTAAATCGGCAGTGATAAAAGGATTAACGGCCAGCCATGCAGCAGGGTGGCGCAGTGGCGCAGTACTAAAGCTGGCCCCTTGATTAGTGCGTAAAGCGGTAGCGCCGGCATCTAGGCCTTCCCAGTTAAAGGCATTTTCCGGACCGCTGGCATTAAGCAGGCCGGCATAACCGGTTAAAAAATGGCCGCTATCGGCTACGTAACGCAAAACAAAATCGGGGTTATCGCTGCCGGTCATGGTAGCTTTAAGGACTAAACGGCCGCCGGTATCGAGGTTAGCCGTTACATCGGCTCCGCTGCTGTTAATACGGTTAATAATATCGCTTACTGTGTCTGACGGAAAGTAATTAATATCAACATTGCCTTGCGGCCCGCTTAAAGTCATAGTACCGCTAATGCCTACCGGCACATTCGTTGCCAGCTGATTGGCACCGCTTAAACGGTAAAGCAGGGTGTGCGTAGGTTCGCCGATGTTGTTAAGATCGAAGTTGCCGTTAATATCTTCAATAATAGGGTGCTGTACAAAAAAATTTAAGCCGGTTTCGCCGCTGCGGCCAAAACCCGAGCGGTGCAGCTCGTTGGTCATATCGATAAAACTAATGGCCATCGCATTAAGCCGCTGCATTTCGCCGTAAACATCACCATCACGTAGCTGGATAAGCGAGGCAAGACTGCCGGTTTCGGCGGTGTAAGGGTCAAAATCAAGGTTATTACTGCGCCAATGCACATCTACAAGGCCATCGTTAGCTTGATTAGCTACGGCCCGCAGCTCTTGCACCTCGCCGCCCTGTACTAAAAGCCGGCCACCCACATGCACATTAAATTCGGTTGGTTCGCGGCCGCTAACCTCAACCGGTATTAAATGCGCCAGCTGGCCAATTAAATGGTCGCGCCTATCCATTAAATCGTTGGGGTTGTCGCCAATGGCCAGCACTCGGGCAATTTCGGTGTTAAGTTGGGCCACCTGCTGAGCCATTTGGTTAATGTTATTAACGGTTACACGTATGTCTTGGTCCAGCACTTGTCGTTGTTCATCAAGCAAGCTGTATCTATTGTTAATAGCGTTGGCTAAGGCTTGGCCATTTTGCGATACCACAGCTCGGCTGGAGATATTTTCGGGGTTATTAGCAAGGTCTTGCCAGCTATTCCAAAAATTATCCATAAAGTTACGCAGCGAGCCGGCTTCGTTAGGTTCGCTCATAATAATATCAAGCCTTTCAAGGTAAAAACTGCGTGTCTGCCAAAAGCCTAAGTTATCGGCGGTATTTAAAATTTGGTTTTGATGTAATCCATCAAAAATACGTTCGACACTACCCACTAAAGGGCCTTGCCCAAGCTGGCCGGGCGTAAGGGCACGGTTTAAAGCGGGAGCAGAGAGCGGGTCCATCGTGCCGATACGCACACGCTGGCGGCTGTAGCCTTCGGTATTAAGGTTAGAGATATTATGACCGGTAGTATTAAGGGCAGTTTGGTGGGCATTCATGCCGCGGCGGCCAATTTCTAACCCCGAAAATGTTGATATAGACATGAAGCTCTCTCCTTATTACAAAGACGACCCACTACTCCGGTGCTACACACCACCCCTTCGCCGGCGAAGGGGATTTAAAGAGGAGTTATTTTACCGAGCTAAACAAAAAGGAATCAGGGTCTTGCATGGCACGTTTACCTTGCCGCATATAAGGGTTGCCGCCGTTTTGGGCCAGCTGAGCCTTATTAAGAACCTCTTCTACTAATTGCATACGCACACGGCTATAGGCCTCTAAGCTCTTTAATCGGCATTTCATGCGATAAACTTCAGCCCTAAGCTCTAAATAATTCTTTTTTAAATCGTCGCGCAAATCGGGAGGGCATAACGAAGCCAGCTCGAAAAAGCTGCGCTCACGCGGCAGAGCAAAGGCTTTGTACAGCTCATCGGTTATTTCGGCCCGCCGCTCTTCGATAGTTACCACATCGTGGCTGGTACGGCCGCACTCTTTTAAAATACTTTGCAGTTCGGGCCATTTTTTATCTTGTACGGCGGTACGTAAGGTATTGTAACGTTCGTTAAATTCTTTAATTAAGGATAGCTCGCGTTCCATGCTGGCTTTTAGGTTAATTATTTTATCGATAGCTTGCACTGGTTATGTCTCCGTAATTAAATTTTCGGCATAAAGGTAAGCCAAAGTTTAATTGCTTAGTAACTATAAATGGTTAAGATAATGTTATTGATGATAAATAAAGATGAATTTAGGCAGGCATTTTGTTAAGGTGCGGCGGTAATTATAAAAGAGGCCAAGTTTTGCTTGGCCTCTTTATTTGCGTTGTTATGAAAATAATGTTAGTAAATTAAATGCGAAGGCGAAGGGCTAAGTAAAAGCTGCCTAAACCGGTGGTGGTAGCCTGAAAGTTGCTCCACGTGCCGCGTTCGGCGCTCATGGTGCCGCGTTGCCAGCCGGCCGTAACATAAAGGCTAGCTATATCGATGTTTTGCGAAACATCAACATCTACGCCAAGTACCCAGCTTAAGCGGTCTAGTACACCGTATTCGGTATCAAACCAATCGGGGCGGGCATCTTCACCGCTTTCGGTTAAAGTAAGGATAGCGCCTACACCCAAGAAGGGGCGCATAAACCCAAAACCTAACCACTCAAAGTTTAACCCGGCAACACTAGCAGCGCCGGAGCGTGTCCAGCGTTCGGCCAGCCAATTAACGGTGTTTTCATCGCTGACAATTTGGCTGTAGTTTACGGCTAGGTTAAAGGTATCGGGGATACCTACGCGAGCGCCGGCGGTAAAGCTAAAACCAGTTAAAATGTGGTCGTCTATAGCTTCCCATTCATCGATAGAACCCGGTTTTAGTTGGAAGGGGATAGCCCTAACAAACTCGAACGAGCCGCCAACATCAAGGAGAACCGGTAAGTTGTTAATACCTACGCGTAAAGTACCGCCAAAAAATTGAGCATCGGCGTTAGCTAAAGCTAAATCGGTTACCGATAAAACCGGGCTGGCAATGAAATCTTCCAGCGGGTCTACACCAAAGTTATTATCGATGTTAATTCTAAGGTTAGCGTAAGCGTTGGCCCAAATATTAACCACGCCTAAATCTAGGTTATTAAGGTTAATTTCGCCCAGTCCAATCCAGCCGGTGTTGCGTCCCCAAGCGGGGTTATGCGGGCCTTGCCCCAATGGGTCATCTTCGCTGCTGTTGCGGCCGGTGCTCATATCAAGGTCGCTAATCCAGCGTACGCTTAGTTCGGGAAAAGCGGCAAAACTTAGCAAAGCCTCTATCGAGGTACGGCGCGTGCTGTGGTCTTGGGCACGGCTAAAGTAGTCGCGTTCGTTGTATTCGGTACGAAAAACTCCAGTGTAGCTGGTGGCCGATGTTTCTATCATACCAACCCTAAAAGTTAGGTTAGCCGCATCAATCCCTAAAAGACCAAACGGGTTTATCCTAAAAAAGGCTTCGTGCAACAAAGTGCCGCCAAGCCTAAGTTGGGTTTGGGCACCAAGATGCTCGTTAAGATTAAAGCCTATCCATACACGCGGCCAGTTATCTAGGCCGCCAATAAATCTGCCTTCCCCATATTGGCCAAAAGCGCGCAGTTCGGCGTTAAAGGTCCATGGGCTAGAGGTAGTTTCTTCTTGAGCAAAAGCAGCATTAGCCACAAAGGCCAATAAAAGAACAAACAAAATTTTCTTCATAAACAGCAACTCCTTTTAATTATATTTGCCGTTAGCAAAGCAAATATAATTAAGTTTAGCACACTTTACCAAGTTGTCAATAGGTTTTTTTTAAAAAAAATTAATAAGGTAGCGGTTAAACTGTTATAATAGGATTTATAATTATACGGCGCAAAAATTGATAGAGGGTAAAAAGTTATATTTTTGTCTTTGACAAAGAGCTAAAATAACCGTATACTTTAACCAAGAGGTTTAAACAATGAGTGGCGGGCCTAAGAATAGTGTATTTACTTTACTTTTTAGCGATGAAGCGCGGCTGCGCGAATTATATTACGCTTTAACCGGCATTAAGTTAGCTACAGATACCCCATTAATTATTAACACCCTAGAAGATATTTTTTATATGGGGCGCGTTAATGATATATCTTTTGAGGCAGATGGTAAATTAGTGGTATTAATTGAACATCAATCAACTATCAACCCTAATATGCCGTTACGGTTACTTTTATATATTGCCAGATTATACGAAAAGATGGCCAGCGGTAAAAAAGTTTACACACGTAAATTAATAACTTTACCGCGTCCGCAGTTTTTTGTTTTGTATAATGGAAAAGAACCTTTAGACCAAGAAGTAATGAGATTATCGGAAAGTTTTGCCAATACCACTTTCGAGAGCCGTAATTTACTTGAACTAGAGGTAAAAGTTATTAATATTAATTATGGACAAAATGATACTATAGTAAGGCAATCGGCAACTTTGTATGGGTACAGTGCGTTTATTTATAAAGTACAAGAGTATATAAAGGAAGGCAACAGCCTAGAAAAAGCAACGGAGCTGGCGGTAGATTACTGTTTAAGCCACGAAATATTACAAGAGTTTTTAGATAAGCACCTAGAGGAGGTAAAAAATATGTTGACACAGGAGTGGAATTTAGAAGAGGCCAAAGAGGTATGGTTTGAAGAGGGCTTAGAAAGAGGCTTAGAGAAAACCGCCCGCAATATGTTAAAGATAGGTTTATCGCCCGATATTATAGCTAAAGCAACCACTTTAACTATAGAAGCGATAGAAAAGCTAAAGGATTAGTAACTTTGCATTAGTTTAATTTAGATTTTGTGATATTATTTTTTCGGTAAGCTTCGCAGCGGCAAAAGTTGCGATATTTTTATATTACAGGCAGACGAACCCTCTTTGTCAAAGAAGGGGAGGTTAGTGCGCTATTTTTTTATATAAGTACCAAATATTTTAGCTATATCACAAAAAGCACCCCAAGTTTTGCTTGGGGTGTTTACACAATTTTTTTAAAAAATTAAAGTAACAAATTACACACGGGCGCGTAGGGCAATGTAAAAAGCACCTAAGCCACTGCTGGTAGAGGTAAAGCTGCTAAAGCCGGTATCTCTTTCAGCACGTACGCCGGCACCACGTTGCCAGCCGGCAAAAAAGTTTAAGCTACCTACGTTGGTTGGTACAGGTATATCTAAACCAAGTACCCAGCTTAAGCGGTCTATAGCACCTAAATCGGTATCAACCCATTCAATGTTATCGTTGTCATCGCTGTCAGCAAAAAGTACAATAGCACCTACACCAACAAAGGGGCGCATAAAACCAAAACCTAACCAGCTAAAGTTTAAACCAACTACACCGCTGGCACCATGGCGGTCAAATGAATTGTTTAGCCAATAGCCATCATCTTCGTCGCTCATAATACCGCTGTAGTTAATAGCTAGGTTAAAAGTATTAGCAATGCCAACACGTACACCGGCCATAAAGCTAAAACCGCTTACAGCGTCGCTAATGTGGCCAACTTCACCGCCGCCAATCGGGCCAACTTCAAGAGCGCGTACAAATTCAAAAGCACCGCCTACATCTAGGATAACAGGTAAGTTGTTAATACCTACACGTACGCTACCGCCAAAAAACTGTAAATCTTGTTGTCCACCTAAAGATGTACCTTGAGCACCGGTTAAACCGCCGCCTATGTTGGCAACATTAGCACCGGGGGCAGGAAAACCAACCATTCTAACCTCAGCGTAAGCGTTAGCCCAAAGGTTTACGGCGTCTAAATTTAGGTTGTTAAGGTTTACTTCGCCTAAACCGCGCCAGCCCACATTACCCCAGTTTCTTGCTTGGCCAGAGCCACCACCAGTAGTATTAGTTCCACCGTGCACGCCTGGGTTATTAGCCCAATCGTTGCGGTCGGCGCTCATATCAAGGTCGCTAATCCACCTAATGCTTAATTGCGGTAAAGCGGCAAAGTTTAATAAAGCCTCAATGCTCATACGGCGTATACCGTTATCGGCGGCACGGCTAAAGTAATCGCGCTCGTTGTATTCGGTACGTAAAATGTTACCAACGGCGTAAGTGGTAGCGCTGCTATCAATTAAACCAACCCTAAAGGTTAGGTTAGCGGCATCTACACCTAACAAGCTTAGCACATTTACTCTAAAAAAAGCTTCGTGCACTAAACCGGCAAACCCGGCATCGCCTGCACCAAACCTAAATTGGGCGTGCATACTAGCGTGCTGGCTAAAGTTAAAGCCCACCCATACGCGCGGCCAGTTATCTAACCCTGCAATAAACTGTTGCTCACCGTATTGTGCAAAGGCACGTAGCTCGGCATTAAATGTCCATGGGCTAGGCGGCGGAGCATCTTGAGCAAAAGCAGCATTAGCTACAAAGGCCATCAAAAAAACTAACAAAATTTTTTTCATAAACAACTATTTCTCCTTTTAGTGTTTTTATTGATTAAAAAAAGATATAGCTAAGTGTAGCATACTATAGCAAATTGTCAATAGAGTTTTTTAAAAAAAAGCAACAAAAATTTAATAATTTTGTTACAATGGCTAATAGCTAGGCAAGTTTTACGCTAAATTTGTTTATTTTTTACTTATTTTTAAAGCGCTATAAGCCGAAAGAAGACGTTAAATATTAAATTTAGATAATTTTTGATTAATATTTAATATAATTGGTTTGTTTTAAGGCGATGCACTTGCCGTTGCAAACGCTAAATTTATGGGTAACAGTCCTAATGTTCTTCTTCAGGGAAAGGCTCGAAGGGCGGGGCAGCGGCTATAAATATTTGCGGCTTGTCTTTTGCTGTCTCGGTTGCTCACTCACAGCTGCCCAAACAAAGAAGATTTAGGCGGTAACTTTTTTAAAAATTTAGCTTGACAATTGGCGATATTATGGCTATAATGGTGTTATAAAAACCTTACCCCCGTGTGGTAACAGAGGCAGGAGAACTTTCTTAAAATTGATTACTTTAAGAAGTTTTTACCAGTTTCCTCTTAGTAAACTGGCTGGGCGGCTACTAGCAGCAGTATTGTGACGTAGAGTGCTAGTAGCACTTTTCCAATGGTTATATTATCCATTGTTTCCCTCCTTATTATAAATTTCTTTACAATGTAGAGGTGGAATTACAATACTATGGCTTTAAGCCGTATGCAGTAATTGTAATATGGCGTGCCGGCTTTGTCAAGGCAATAATTTAATTTTTGTTATTATTTTATTAAGGAAATTTAGCTTGACAATTAGTGGTATTATGGCTATAATAATGTATATAAAAAACCTTGCCCCCGTGTGGTAACGGAGGCAGGAGAACCTTAACAGGTTTTTTGCACACTTTACTAAGTTGTTACTTTAGTAAAGCGGCTGAACGGCTACTAGCAGCAGTATGGTAATAAACAGTGCTAGTAGCACTTTATTTATGGTAAAACCCATAAATTTTCCTCCTTCTATAAAAATATTTGTTAATATCTTCTAGTGTAGAGGTGGAATTACAATACTATGGCTTTAAGCCGTATGTAGTAATTGTAATATGGCTTATCGGCTTTGTCAAGGTAAAATGTTTGTTATTATTACTCTTGGCGGTAAATTTTATTTACTTATAGAAAAAATGGTAAATAATTATTACAGCCCCTTGACAAAGCAGCTATTAATAATGTAAACTACTAAACAATGGTGGCATAGCTCAGCTGGTTAGAGCGAACGGCTCATATCCGTTAGGTCGGGGGTTCAATCCCCTCTGCCACTATTTTTTAGCTTTAGTTACGCTCGGCAGGGTGTAGAAATTAAAACTGCCACTACTTTAGGGTTTAGCAATGGCTAAGCCTTTTTTTATCGATGGGTGTAAAATTAAATGACAGAAAAAGATTTATCGGCCTTTGCGAAAGGCCTTAAAGAGCGGGCTTATAATCGCCGTATTTGGGCCGAAGGAGAGCAAATAACGGCCTATCGTTTATTTGACCGCGAAAAAAGCCTGCCCTTAGCCATCGATATTTTTAACGGTAAATATCTGCATATTACTCATTATGCTGGTGATGAACCGTTTGAGATAAATGTCTATCTTGATGTGATTAGTCGGGCTTTGGCCATCGAATCCGGTCGTATCTTTTATAAAGAACGCAGTAAGCTAAAAGATAAAGAGCAGTACACTAAACAGGCCGGCGATAGCTTTACCTTATGGATAGAGGAAAACGGCCTGCAATTTTTAATTAATTTGAGCGATTATATCGATTATGGCCTGTTTTTAAACCAGCGTCTTAGCCGCCGCCTCATCGCCGATTATGCCCTTAACAAAAAAGTGCTTAATTTGTTTAGCTACACCGGCAGCTTTGGCCTATACGCTGCTTTTGCCGGCGCCGGTAAAGTGGTTAATGTGGATACCAGCAACACCTACCTTGATTGGGCCAAAGAAAATATGCGGCAAAATAATTTGCTCACCGGTCACACCAGCTTTGTGCGTGCCGATGCGGTTAGTTTTTTGGCCGAAGCTAAAACCAATAAAGATAAATACGATATAATTATTTTAGATCCGCCGGTGTTTAGTAATAATAAAAGCGGTGTGCTTAACCTACAGCGCGACTATGCTAAATTAATTAATGATAGTTTGGTCATTTTAAATAAAGGCGGCTTTGTGTTTTTTAGCACCAGCCTAACAAATTTTGATTTTACTAAACATCAAATTAACGGCAAGGCCAACGAGGTTACCAACAAAACCATACCGCTCGATTTTGTGAAGCCGCATAGGGCGTGGGTAATTAGCCATTAAACAAATCCCCTTGATTAAAAGAGGATTATAAAAATTATTCTTTACTGGCCACCACTCCCAACATATACCCCAGCGCCTCCGCCAGCGGCTTATCCTTAAGTTGTTCCTCTTGGCCACGCACCTTAATGGTTACCGTACCGGCTTGTTCATCGCGCCCGCCTACCACTAAGGTAAAAGGAATCCGCTGGGCGTTAGCCTCTTTTATTTTGGCATTTAAGCGTTCGTTGGATAAATCGACATCGGCGCGTAACCCGGCCTGCCGCAGTTTTAACTCTATTTCTTTAGCGTAGTTACCAAAGGCGGCGGCTACCGGTACCACACGGGCCTGCACCGGGCTAAGCCAAGCGGGGAAAGCTCCGCCAAAGTGCTCTACCAGCACGCCAAAAAAGCGCTCGATACTGCCAAAGAGGGCGCGGTGCAACATATAAGGGCGTTTTTCCTTACCATCGCTGTCCACGTAGGTCATTTTAAAACGTTCGGTTTCATTCCAATCAAATTGAATGGTAGTAAGCTGCCATTCGCGGCCCATACTGTCATTTACTTTAAGGTCGATTTTAGGGCCGTAAAAAGCCCCGCCGCCGGCATCAACTTCGTAAGGCAGGCCGGCTTCTTGTAAAACTTTTTCCAACACCCCTTCGGCAAAGTTCCATTGTTCTTCGACCCCAATCGCCTCTGCCGGGCGGGTAGAAAGGTAGGCTTTAATAGCGGTAAATTTAAATGACCTTAACATATAGAGGCTAAAACGTAACACTTCGGCTACCTCACCGGCGGCTTGTTCGGGAGTGCAAATAATATGGGCATCATCTTGGGTAAAGCCGCGCACGCGCAAAAGGCCCTGTAAAGTGCCGCTGCGTTCGTAACGGTAAACGGTGCCAAGCTCGGCCCAACGGCAAGGGAGGTCGCGGTAACTTTTTTTGCCTTCGTTATAGACCATAATATGGAAAGGGCAATTCATCGGTTTAATGTAATAGTCGTCGCCGTCAATATCCATTTGGCTGTACATACCGTCTTTATAAAAGCCCAAGTGGCCGCTGGTTTCCCACAGCCAACTGCGGCCAATGTGGGGGGTAAAGAGCATTTCGTAGCCGTTTTTATAGTGTTCGGCCCGCCAAAAATCTTCAATGGCGATACGGATACGCGCTCCCTTTGGGTGCCAATAAGCTAGGCCGGGTCCCGATTCTTCGTGAAAGCTAAATAAATCTAGTTCACGACCCAATTTACGGTGGTCACGCCGTTCTAGTTCGGCTTGCAGGGCGATGTACTCGTCAAGCTCGGTTTTGCTATTAAAAACGGTGGCATAAAGGCGTTGTAACATAGCGTTTTTTTCGTTGCCGCGCCAGTAAGCACCGGCTACACTTAAAATCTTAAAACTATCGGGCTTAATTTGGCCGCTGCGTTCGAGGTGAGGCCCTTTACATAAATCGGTAAAGTTGCCTAGTTTGTAAATGCTAATAACTTCACTTTCGGGCAGGTCATTAATTAATTCTATTTTATATTTTTGGCCGGCAAACAAAGTTAAAGCTTGGGCTTTGCTTAATTCTTGCCGAATAAAAGGTAAATCTTCGGCCACAATTTTGGCCATTTCGGCCTCGATGGTAGCAAAATCGGCGGTGGTAAAGGTATGTGTGCTGTCAAAATCGTAATAAAAACCATCTTGAGTGGCGGGGCCAATGGCAAATTGCGTATTGCCATACAAGCGTTGCACAGCGCAGGCCATAACATGGGCAGAGCTGTGGCGAAGTATTTGTAAATCCATACCTTATCTCCTATAGTTTTACTATAGCATATTAATAGGTAATAGGGAATAGGGACACGAGCTGCCGGTTGGCTAGGGTCGTGCGGTAAATAAATACCTATAAAGGCGGCTTTGCCGCCAGTTTAAGCTATTACCTGTTAGTTATTACTTAATTAAAAGTCCTGCCTTTATCATTGGTTTTGCTCACAGCCCACCCCTGATGGTTGTTTGCTCGCGTATTCCTTGATGGTCTCCGTGCATAATAACAATTTCAGTTGAATTGCTAAGACCAATTAAATTAAGGTTAGGCAACTGAATATCATTTATAGTTAATCTTTCTAGGTTAGGCAGGCCGCTTATATCTAAATTTGTTAAAGGGTTGCCATCTGCTATATTAAGGTGAGTTAAATGAGGAAGATACCCTATATTTAAACTGGTTAATAAGTTGCGTGCTACAGCAAGTGTGGCTAAATGAGTAAGATTACTTACATCTAAATGAGTTAACTGGTTATCAAATAAGTTGATTACAGTTAAATTGGTGAGGTTATTTACATCGAGGCCGGTAAGACGGGTGCCGGCTATACGAAGATGTGTTAACTGATTATTATTACTTAAATCAAGATGAGTTAAGCCGCTAAGCCTTAGTTCAAGTCTAGTTAAATTAATCAAATTACTTATATCAAGATTTGTGATAGCGCTAAACTCTGCTCGTAAATGAGTTAAATTTATATTATTGCTTAAATTTAAATGAGTTAATTGGCGATTAAAGTCTACATAAAGCGAGGTTAAATTAATGTTATTATCTAAGTTTGTACTTATTAAGTTATTAGATGATACATTAAGGTAAGTTAAATTAACAAGGCCGCTTACATCAAGCTGAGATAGGCGGTAATTACTGTTGGTTACCACCTTAGTTAAGTTAGGGTTATTACCCAAAGTAAGAGTAGTTAAGTCATTAGAGCTTACATTAAGCTCGGTTAAATGGGTAAGGCGGCTAACATCTAGGCTGGTTAAGCGGTTACCTGTTAAATTAAGAGTAGTAAGCCCCGTTAAATATTCAAGGCCAGCGCTATCTCTTATATGGCCGTTAATGGGCTGGCGGCCCACAAAATCGCTGTGGCCAGAATGGTTTAAGGTGTGTATGCGGGCTAGAGCGGCTATTAAAGCTTCTCCCCGTAGTCCGGCATTATGATTCAAGCTTCGGGCCACCACACTGTATAAAATTCTGTCTGGAAATAAGAGGGCTAAATCGGGATTATTAACAGGAGGAAGGGGGATAAGAATACCGCAGCTAACGTTAAATATAATTATAGCGGCTAATAAGTAATAAATTTTTAAAAAATTTCTCATAATATAAAGTTATTAGTTTTAAATATTTATTGAGCCAAAAGTGGGAATTGAACCCACGACCTACGCGTTACGAATGCGTTGCTCTACCCCTAAGCTATTTTGGCAATGAGTATATCATAATATAAATTGAATTTTATGTAAAGGGGTTTTAATTGAAAGATAATACTTTTATCATTAAGAAACGTTTATTAAAATACCCCCCTAAAGGTGCAGGGTAAGCCCTGCTAAATATAAGCCACCGCTTCAATCTCTACGAGACCGCCTTTGGGTAAAGCTCCTACTTGTAAGGCGCTGCGTGCCGGCGGATTGCTGCCAAAAAATTCGGCGTAGATAGTGTTTACGGCGGCAAAGTCGTTAATATCGGCTAAAAAGACGGTGGTTTTAACAACTTTTTCCATGCTGCTGCCGGCAGCCTCGAGCACGGCTTTGAGGTTTTGCAAGGCATAGGTGGTTTGCGCCTCTATGCCTTGCATCAACTCCATTGTGGCGGGGTTAAAGCCCAGCTGGCCGCTGGTATAAACCATATTGTTAATAACGGTGGCCTGTACATAGGCCCCAATGGCTTTGGGGGCTTTATCGGTGTTAATAATTTTCTTTTCCATCTTAATATTATAGCATAGCTGCCGGCAGCCGGCAAGAGCTAAATTTATAAAAACTCCTTAAAAAAGCTCTTGACAAAGAGCTAAAATTTGATTAAAGTAATTAAAGTGCTTGGGGGCATAGCTCAGTTGGTAGAGCGTTTGAATGGCATTCAAAAGGTCAGGAGTTCGATTCTCCTTGTCTCCACTTTTAACAACCGCTATTTTTATCTTTCTCAATAATCTGCTTTAAATTAACTAATAACCTTTACGCAGCAAAATAATTTTGATGGTTTTGAAACCTATTTTAAAATCTAGGGCTATATTAATGGTATCTATATATTGCATATCCAGTTGTACGCGCCGGGCGTAGCTAACATCGTTGCGGCCGCTGGTTTGCCACAAGCCGGTAACACCGGGTTTTATGCTGATAAGTTTACTGTAAAATTCGCCGTATTTAAATTTTTCGTCCTCAACAATCGGGCGCGGCCCCACCACCGACATCTCCCCTTTGAGCACATTAAAAAACTGCGGCAGTTCGTCAAAGCTGGTATTGCGTAAAAAATGGCCTATGCCCTTAATGATACGCGGGTCGTTTTTAAGTTTAAAATATTCGTTATATTCGGCTTTCCGTTCGGGGTTAGCCGCAAGGTATTGGGCTAAATAGCTATCGGCATTAACCACCATCGTCCTAAATTTGTAGCAATTAAATAACTTGCCGTTTTTGCCAATACGCTTGTGTTTAAAAAAAACTTGGCCATCGGGGCTGTTAATTTTAATAAGCACCGCTATAAAAATAAATAAAGGTGCAGTAAATAAGATAAATATGAGCGAAAAGCCAATATCTAATAATCTTTTAATAAAAGTTCGGTATATCATAAATAATGTTTTACTATTGTAACATTAACTAACCAAGCTGGCAAGGGTAAAAACTAAGATTATTTATATAAAAGTAAAAAATATCTTTTTTATATCAATATATTTTAAATGCCATGCGTACCACTTAACTGTAAAAATAAAAAATATCTTTTTGCCAAAGCATAATACCTTAATGTATATATGTTGGTTATTTACAACCCTTACGTTTATAATACAAGCAAGGGAGTTATTAAACTGTCTTTTTACTTATAAAAATAACTTTTTTATTTTAATATTAGGCTGCTAACTTTTATGACGGTTTGTAGTCGATAGGGAAAGTATGAGGGTAAAACAAGGTACACAACTAAGTGATTTGTACTTAGCTAGTAATAATTTACACAAAGCAAACGAAGTAAGCGCTATTTTGGGTTGCCCGGTAAAGCTGCCGGCGCAGCTGGGTTTAAACTTTGCCGTAACCGAAGACGGCGGCAGTTTTATCGCTAACGCTTTAATTAAGGCCAAAGCTTTATACAGTTTAATTAACCGGCCGGTAATTGCCGACGATTCGGGCTTGATAGTAGAGGCTTTACCCGGTGAACTAGGGGTAGAAACGGCCAACTTTGCCGGCGATATAAGCCAGCAGCAAAAAAATAGTTTACTGCTGGATAAAATGCAGGGAGTTAGCAATAGAGCGGCCACTTTTGTTTGTGTGGCAATACTTTATGAAGGTGATAATAATTTTACGCTTGTAAAGCGTGAACTGGCGGGTGAAATAGCCCGGCAAATGCAGGGCGAAGCCGGCTTTGGTTACGATAGTGTATTTTACTTAGCCGAGTACGGCGAAACTTTAGCCCAGCTTGATGAGCAGTTAAAAAATAAATTATCGCACCGGGCGCTGGCTTTTAGCCAATTAAAAAAGATTATTATGGCTTAAAGTAATGTACTTTTGTTAAACTTATGGCAGGTAGATTGTTGCTGCCCACGCTATTAGAGGTTATGCTTAATGTAATTAAAAATTAATTAAATAAGGATGGTTTTAAAAATGAGTAATCCAAGCACACAGTTTCATGAGTTGTTAATTAAAAACATAAAACTGCACCGCAAGCAGCATGCGTACTCGCAAATGAAGTTGGCAGAGTTATGCGCCGTTTCGTCCAACTATATTGGCGAAATCGAAATGGGCCGTAAGTTTCCTTCGGCAGATACAATGGAACGTCTTACCGCTGCCCTAGACCTAAAACCTTACCAGCTTTTTGTGGAAGGCAACGAAACTCCTTCGGAAGAAGAGATTATCGAAAGGTATAATAATCACCTTAAGGCATTAGAGGCTGCCAATTTAAAGGTGGATTTGGACCAAGCTAAGGAATCGTATTATACCAGCCGCATGAACGATGCCAACAACCAAGATAACCAACCAAAGGCGCAGTAAAATTTAATTTAGCTCCCCAAAAATTTATAATTACATTATAAATAATGCTTAGAAGCATGCTTCTAAGCATTAAGAAAGGGGTCTTAAGGGCAGCAAGCGATGACGGCTTAGCTGCCTTTTTTGTTAAGGTTAATAAGCAGCCGCCATAGCGCGAGCAATAACATCGCGGTTAAAAAGCATGGCCGCTACATAACTATTAATAGGGTCGTTACCGCCGCTAATGGCCGAATCCAGCTCGAAAAGTTCGCGGCCGGCTTCACGAGCAATTAGCTGAGCTGCGGCGCTGGGGTAAAAACGTTCGGCAAACAGCACAATATCGGGGTTATCTTTAAGCAAATTGACCAGCTCAATAATCCGGCCGGGACTTATTTCGCTATCTGCCTCGTGTGAGATGGTGTCGATAATCTCAAAGCCGTAGTCGCGGGCAAAATAAGGAAAAGCATCGTGAAAGGTCATTATCCGCCGGCCATAAAAAGGGGCGAAAGTATCGCTTAAAATTAAATGCAGGTGCTCTAAAACGGCATCGTACCTTACGGCGTTAGCTAAATAAATTTCGGCATTGGCGCTATCCAGCCGCAGCAGCTGTTCGGTAATGTTACGCACTTGCAGCCGGGCTAAAGGCACGCTTAGCCAAAAATGTTCGTTTAGCCATAGTTCGTCAGCATGGTCGTCGTGGTCATCATCTTCGTCATCATCGTGATGGTGCGTGCCGGTGTAGGGGATAGCCTCTATGCCAAAGCCAGCATTAATAACGGGGATATGCGGGTAAAGCTGCTGGATACGCTCCATAAAGGGCTCGCCGATACCGTTGCTAATAATAAAGCTGGCGGCCTCGATGGCGCGCAAATTGGCCGGTGTTAGCTGATGATGGTGACCCTCCGGGGCAATATTAACAATTTGCCACTGGCTGCCATCGGTAATGTTTAAAGCCATTACATAAAGCGGAAAGATGGTGGTAACGATGGTTGGGTGCTGCGACCGGTTGCCGCAAGCTATTAAAATGAGAGCAAAAATGAATGCGAAAAGTTTTTTCATTTATAAACTATCCTTTGGTGGCTTAATTTATAGATAAATAATTGGATTTTGTCAAGCTCCTATGGGGGAGTTGGAACTTTTAAATTTTAGCTTTACTTTAACTGTAAGCTATGTTAAACTATTACTATGAAAAAAATATTAATTTTATTTTTATTACTAATAGCCATAAATGCACAGGGGCAAGGCTTGCCGGTGCCGGCTAACGCTACACTTGTTACTTTATTCCCTGACGCTAATCTGCGTATGGCAATGATGGAAGAACTTGGAAGCAATGACGCATGGCTGACTGGACAAGCCTTAAGTGATAGGCTGGCAAGGGTGAGAGAGCTGAACGTAGGTAATATTAATAATGCCGATGGCCTTGAATACTTAATTAATTTAACTCGATTTTCAGCAAGGTTGGGGTCATTAACCAGTTTAGATGTAAGTACTCTTATTAATTTGGATACTCTTGATATAGCATGGAATAATTTAACTGAGCTAGATATAAGCAATAACATTAATTTAACTTATCTTGATGTTGGTTTGAATAACTTAACTCATCTAGATATAAGCAATAACATTAATTTGATTTATCTTGATGTGAGTAGTAATCCCTTAACCAGCCTTAATGTGAGTAATAATATTAATTTAAGAGTTATTAGAATATGGGATATAAATTTTACAGGGCAGAATATTATAGGGCTTCGCAGGAATATAGAGTTATGGGATAGTTTTCCACAATAGCAACGTACACCTTTAAAGGGTGTGCGTTGCTATTGAATATTATTTTAAACTCTCCTTCTACCTATAATTCTAATGCCGCGCCAAGTAACGGGGTTATTCGCTTCAGCATCATAAACTAACCTTTGGCTAGAGTTATATAAAAACTGCCCCCTGCCATCACACAAAATAAAATGATTTATACCACCTACTCTACCTTGAATCATCGTATAATGAAAGCGGCCATCAAAGTGTTCATCTCTTAAGTTTCTTACATCACCATCTACTTGGTTTACTGTTAAAATAGGAACATTTTCGATAGGCACACCCGCCGGAGCCACAGGGGTGGGAGTAAACCACCTAAACATCTCATTAAGGATTAATGGAGTGTTCTGTACTTCTGTATCATCGAGCATAATTTGCACATCTGCACCATTATGTCTAAAAGTATTAGTTACAGCCATATGGTACATAGCTATCACCTCGTGGTGGGTAAAGGGTCTACTTCTTAAGCCTTCGGCTATAAGTTCCATCTGTATAATGGTAGCTAAGCTCATAAAATAACAACCAAACATATGAAGGTTATTAAGAGAATAGCCGCTATTTAATGCTCTTCTACGTAAATCATCATCAAAAAGAGGGTACGTTCTGGGGTTATTCCGAGTAAAATGGTCATTACTAAAATCAATTTGCCTTAGGTATATAAAATTACCATGTTCATTTCTTTCATTACCATTGGCATCCTCCGACCTTCTGTTTACATCTACCGTAGCCGGTATACGTGCCGGCTCTTCTACTACTGGGTCTTCATTGTTCATATTATCGTCTCCTTCTAATAACATTGTCTCTAAATCTTGCCTTATACTGCCAATCTCCGCTAATTGCGTAGGCTCAATTCTATCGTTATGCGGGCTTATTATTCTTAAGTTTTCCAGTACTTCTAATAACTTATCAAAAAGGTGTAATAGTTCGTGGTTACCTTTTCGTAAACTAATTTGCCCGGCTTCATTGATAGTTAAACCACCATTAATATTTTGCAGCTCAACCAAGCCCTCTTCATTCAAAGCCAGAGAGCTCTCCCCATTACTAATCTCTAACACCCCCTCTTTAGGTGAAGGAGCCTCCCTCATAGTTCTCTCTCTATCCGGCCTCGCCGGGTTTAACGCCAT
>WRBN01000021.1 GCA_009784515.1 Spirochaetaceae bacterium
CCATATCTTGGCTTATAAGGCTATCAAGGCATTCGGCAAAGTATGGTTCTACATTCCAAAAAGGTACGATGAGGGATACTTTTAGCATAGATAAATAATAACATAGCTAATTATTTTTAGCAAGACAGTTGGTTATTACCGTAGGCACGGGCTAATGCCCCAACCCTTTAGGGTGTAACCACTGAGAATATTTTTGCGGCGGTTTTCGTGAGAAAACCTGCAAGCCCGCCGTAATACTCCGTTGCTTGCGGCGGAGATAAGTGGGTGATAGCAAAAACTTTATTGGGATACTATCTTTAAGATTAATTATCCAGCTTTACAACTTTGTCTTAAGCACCTTAGTTTGACTAGTGGTAATATTAATAGTAAGAGGAAAATTCTGCTGGTTTAATTTATAAGCTTCACCATCGGTGTTAAGTAAAATTTTACGGTCGTAGTTGTAAGTAAGCTGGTTGCTGGTAAATAAATCGGTTTCTTTTAAACTTCTGTGGTCGCCGCTGGCGATACGGTTTTTATAGATAATACGTTTTAATATAGATAAATAAGCTAAAGCGCAAACATTTTCGGTATTAGGGATAACCGTTTGGCCGCCGCCGTATTTGGCTCCACCCTGATAACCTACACAAAAAAGCATTAACTTTTTATTAAATTCGTGCGGTTGGTTATTAGTTAAGGTAGCTTTAATATGGCTTTTGCCTATACTATAAAAGCAGTTGTAAAATAAGGCCGCTACGGTTATCATTGGTTTATATAAGTTAGCGGCCATCTTGCTTTTAGCAATATCGGTAATATAAGCAATAAAGGCATCAATCCCCAAGCAAACGGTATTGGTAGCATATAATCGGCCTAGCCCCGGCACATCTATATTAATAATTTTGGCAAGTTCTTGTCGGCCTGATTCTGGGCCATAAGCAATTAATTGACAGACCTCATACATTGTTTTGCAGCTACTGCCATCGTTGCCTGTTCCCATCGGAGCTTTAAGAACTAAACTACGCTGTTGTAAAGCGTTATCAGAATTGGCCAAACTGCTGACAATCTCACTGGCTAAGCCATCACCGCCTAAGGATACGATAAATAATAATTTGCCGTCACTTAAGGTAGCTAACTTGGGGATAAATTCTTTAAAATCGCCAAAGTTGCTATTTTGCATGGTAGTTATTATATTATTAACGGTACCGTCGCCTGTAAAGCTGGCGGTAAATTGTTTAATGGCAGCTAAATGTTTACGATAAGCTTTGGCATTGGTAAACCCGCCCGATTTTGGGTTGCTTACAAAGAGTACATAGTAATTATTTAGCCAGCCGGCCTTTCCGGCAAGGGTTACAAGTTCGTTAATTAAATTGGTCATAATAATATAATAGCATTTTAAGATTAAAAGATAAAGAGTTAAGCTAAAAAGATTGTTTTTTTATTAAAAAAAGGCTAATATAAGTTAATGGACGAAGAAAACCGCCTAGAGATTGAGGCTGCAGAGGATAAAGAGGCTAGCGAACGTACGGCTAATGATTATTTTATGATGGGTGTTAATGCTTATATTTTTGAGGTTTACGACCAAGCGGCAGCTTACTTTACAGAGGCTATTAATTTAGAGCAAAATAACGCCCGTGCTTACCTTAATAGGGGCGATGCTTATCTTGAGTTAGCTGCTTATCACGAAGCCTTTAACGATTATATGATGGCTAGTTATTTAGGTAATCGGCAAGCTTTAACTTTAGCTTACGAAAACTTAGCCGAATTAGTAGAGTGTAAAAGGCTTAGCAGCAAAGATGAAGAACATTTTAACAAATTATTGCAATCAGCTAGTAAAGGATTACAGGCGATATAACTATGGCAAAAGATATAAACTTTTTTTGTGAAAATTGCGGAGCATTGGTTAGCGGCCAAGATGATAGGTGTGGCAAATGCGGTAAAAAATTTGGCGGAGTAAAATGCCCGCGCTGCGGTTATACCGGTAGCACCGGTGAATTTGCCGGCGGTTGTCCTAAGTGCCATTACCAGCTGGCCAGCGAAGCTAAAGGCAGCGATGAGGCTAGTCCCAACAATCTTGCTCAGGCTAAAAGGACGCGCGGCGAACGCCGTAGCAATGCTTGGCCGCTGGTTATTGCCATTACGGCTGTGGCTACTTTAAGTATATTGATATTATATATGATTAATTATGCTTAGCTTTTAAAAAAGGCATTGAGGGGACTCGAACCCCTGAGTGAAAGATTTGCAGTCCTCTCCCTTAGCCACTTGGGTACAATGCCATGTTTTAACTACTATATCGCCTTTATACTGCTTTGTCAAGAGGTTAATTTTGTCGAGGAGTGGCCAAAAGGTAATCAAATAAAATCAGTATGCTTGGGGTTATTAATCTTAAGGTTAATTCTTTTTCCTCTTCTGTGTATTTCCATTTTTTAGGGTTAGGAGTATATCTGCATTTACATGCATAACAATGCCATTGCTGGCTGCCCGCTTTAGTAAACCCACGCTTCATTTTTCATCTTTTCCACATTTCGGGCAACTTGGCTTTTTTTCTTTTCCCTTTCCTCATTTTATCATTTTCTCTATCTTTTTGCCACTACCCCTATTTGTCAATCCTTGTTAATTCTCTCAATATCGTGTATAATACCCCGTTATGGATAAGCCTCTCATCGTGCAAAGCGATTTAACTTTAATGCTAGATGTACACAATACCCTTTTTGATGAAGCACGGGTTGCCATCGGTCGCTTTGCCGAGCTGGAAAAAGCCCCCGAACATTTTCATTTATACCGCATAAGCGCCCTTTCGTTGTGGAATGCGGCCGCTTTGGGATTAACTAGCAGCGAGATAGTAGATAGCTTACAAAATTATAGCCGTTACGAGCTACCGGCCAATGTGGCGGTGCAGATAGCCGATTTGTACAGCCGTTACGGGCGGTTAATCCTTTTACCGCAAAATGATGGCCGCTTGTTGCTTACCATAGCCAACCCCAAAGATAAACTTTTACTGCGCGAACTGGCCAGCCATAAGCAGTTGGTTAAATATTTAATGACTAGCGATGAAGGTTTTAGCCTTAAATTAATTGATAGAGGTACCATTAAACAATTATTAATTAAAGTAGGTTGGCCGGTAAAAGATTTAGTCCCTTTAAGGCCGGGCAGCCCCTTTGCAGTAACCTTGCAGGAAACTTTGCAGCTTAGGCCGTATCAAGTGGCCAGTACTAACAACTTTTTGGGTGATGGTAAGGTGGGTTATGGCTTTGGGGTTATTGTATTGCCTTGCGGAGCCGGTAAAACGGTGGTGGGCATAGATGTAATGAGCAAGGTGCAAAACGAAACCCTCATTTTGGCGGCTAACATTGCGGCGGCCCGGCAGTGGAAGCGAGAGATACTGGCCAAAACCTATGTAAAGCCCGAAGATATTGGCGAATACAGTGGCGATTTTAAAGAGATAAAACCCATCACCATTGCTACCTATCAAATTATGGTGTGGCGTAAAGATAAAGAGGCCGAGTTTGAACATTTTAAACTATTTAGCAGCCGTAACTGGGGGCTGATTATTTATGATGAGGCGCATTTACTGCCGGCGCCGGTGTTTAGGATAACGGCCGAAATTCAAAGCGTGCACCGATTGGGCCTTACCGCCACTTTGGTACGTGAAGACGGTGCGGAGAGTGATGTTTTTAGCCTGATTGGCCCCAAACGTTACGATGTAGCATGGCGCGATCTTGAAAAACAAGGCTACATTGCCACCGCCAACTGTATCGAGGTAAAAGTAGCTTTAACGGCCGAAGAAGAACTTAAATACGCTACAGCTTCGCCGCGCGCTAAAATGCGTATCGCTAGTGAGGGTGAGGCTAAACTAGCTATTGTAAACAAGTTACTGTCCAAGCACGAGGGCGAAAGTATTTTGATTATCGGGCAATATCTCAATCAGTTAAACCTGGTGGCCGGTAATCTTAAAGCCCCTATCATTACCGGCCAAACTCCTAACGGTGAGCGCGACCGTATTTACGATGATTTTAGAGAAGGTAAAATCAAAGTGTTGGTAGTAAGTAAAGTGGCCAATTTCTCCATCGATTTACCCGATGCCAGTGTAGCCATTCAGCTTTCCGGTACTTTTGGCAGCCGCCAAGAAGAAGCGCAGCGGCTGGGGCGGATTATCCGGCCTAAAGATAGGCCCAGCTACTTTTATAGTGTAGTAAGCCGTTTTACAGAGGAAGAGCTTTTTAGCGCCAATCGTCAAAAGTTCTTGGCCGAGCAAGGCTATAGCTACGCTATATATAAGGAATAAGGAACAGGGAATAGTTAAAAACTAAAATAATTTTTAGTTTTTAATTTTCAGTTATCAGTTAAAAAGTATGAACGAAACATTTAAAGAATATTTATTGCAACTAGATAACTGCAGCTTTACCAGCTTGTTAACTAACTATTTAGGCCCTAAAGTTTTAAATTTAAAGCGAAACGAAGCTATTAACCAATTAATTAATTTTTTAGAACGAGCAGATATACAAGAAAACTTATCTAATTTATTAACTAAAGAAGATGTTGTGTTATTGTCTATAGTAAAAAAATTAACTAAAGTTAATTTTGTCAATTTGCAATCTTTTTATTTTGCCAATGGGCCTTATTGGCTGGAGGATAAGTTGGTTAATTTAAGCGAAAGGTTGTGGTTACTTTACAATAACCACAATGGCAGCTACTTTATTAACCCGCTTTTTAATAAATTAATAGTTTCTTTAAATTTAAATGACAATTTATATTTGGCGAGCGAAGATGAAGTAGCGGCAGCTAAACCTTTTTGGCTTAACGATGGGTTATTGCTGGCGTATCTTACTAAAACAGCTGACAGCCAGTTTAATTTACCAAATTATCAGCAAAATTTTTTAAAGCAAGTTACATATCATTTATCACTAAGTATAGGTGATACTTTAAATATAGCCGCTCTTAAACAACTGGAGGCCTTAAATAGCATTCAGCGTTTGGCCTATTTATTGGCCGCTTATTTTAAGAGTGATGTGGCTAATTTTTTTGCTAATTTAATAGAGGGTTATCAGGGTAAGGTGATAGAGGTTAATCTTGTTGGCCGGCTGCTTTTTTTAAGCTGCGGCGAAGAATTTAAAGTTGATGAAAGTTTTTTAAAAAAACTTATCGATTGTGGCCTTGTGAGTTACTATCAAGATAGTAATACAGAGTTTGTGGTGGCTGCTTGCTTTGAAGTTACCGAAAAGAGCCTAATCATGCAAAGCGATTTTACCGCTTATGTAACTGGTAATACCGGCTTTAAGACCGCCTTTGCCGCTAGCTTTAACCTGCAAAGCTACGATACTTTAGCTAGTTACACTTTAAGCAGTGAGAGTTTTAGCAAAGCTCTGGCCGCCGGTATTAGTGCGGCGGAGTTATGGCAAACTTTACAAGTTATGGCCAGCCAGCCTATTAATGCTAATATTTTAAGCCAGCTAGAGCATTGGCAAAGCTATTACAGTAGGGCTATAATTTATAAAGGTTATATGCTACAGTTAAGTGCCGAAAAGGAGCAATTAGCAGATAGTTATCAATTATTTAATGATTTTAATTTAATAAAGGTAGCTGCCGGTCTTTATTTTTTACCGCAGGAGCCTGCAGCTAGTTTTTATGCTGTTTTAAACCAGATTGGACTTAACCCTTTAGTAAAGGAAAGTAAACCGGCGGGCAGCCCTTTAACCGGCCAACCTAAGTGGTTAAAGATTGTGCTTCCTCCAGCTGTAAAGGTGGACATGCCGCAAGGAAAGCTTTATCAGGGTAAGCCGGCAACTTGGCAAAGGCGGGCAGAACGCGGTCTGCTGTTGGCGGCCGAGCAGCTAGAATATACGCCGGATAAAGAAGAAGAGGTGCAAGGGCTGGATTATCAAGGTAAAGCTAGGTTGATTAGCCGGGCTATTAATGAACGAGCCGGCTTAGAGGTAACTCTTAGGCAGCAAGATACTTTAATTAAGCTTAAACTAAAGCCAATTAATTTAAAAAAAGAGGGCGAAGCCAAACTTTTACTGGCCGTTAATACCGAAAATTGGCAAAAAATAACTTTACCGGTAAACGTTTTAGCTAAGGTAAAAATATTACGGCCATTACTGGCTGTTAATCAGGGTTATAAACTTTAGAGCTATTAAGATAATAAGAGGAAATATTTGATGAAAGTAAGTAAATTAACAAGCAAAGATATAGATTTTACTTTAGATATAGCAGAGCCTAAAGAGGTTGCGGTGCAAAAACGAGCCTTTGCTGCCCTTAAACTAGCTTTAGAGATAGAGGCTAAAGGGTACAATGTGTATGTAATGGGGAGTAATGGCTTAGGTAAACAAACCGGTGTACTTAACTTTTTAAAACAATATCAGCAAACGGCGACTAAGCTAAGCGATTTACTTTTACTTTATAACTTTACCGATAAAGATAGGCCATTGGTGGCCTACTTAGCGGCTGGTGAGGCGCGTTACTTTAAAGAGGCTATGCAAAATTTAGTTAAGGCCGGCGGCGATTTATGGCAAAGCTGTTTACATAGCGAAAGTTATAAGCAAGAACAAAGTAAGTTACTAAAACAGATGGAATATAACGAACGCCAGTTGTTAGGTGGTTTTGAAAAAAAGATATTAGGGCAATTCAGTTTAGTTTATCAAGGGGAAGAAGGTGAAATGACCGCCGATTTAAAACCGGTGGTAGATGGTAAACAACTGGAATTTGACGATTTAAAGCAGGCCTTATTGAATAATATTTTAAGCGAAGAAGAGTGGTACCGCTGGCGCGAAAATTATTATGCTTTATTAGATGAAATGCACAAAACATTGGCTAAATTGCAGGAAGACAGCAAAGCCGGTCAGCAAAAGTTAAAAGATTTATTTAAAGCCAATTTTAAGGCCGGTTTGCAGCCTTTAGCGGCTAAATTAGCCGAGCAATATGATAATAACGAGGTAATTAGCACCTATCTTAAGCAGTTACCGGAAGATATGGCGGAGCAAAGCGAGCTGCTGGCCGAAGATGATGATAGCTTAAAGCAACGTTATGCCGTAAATGTACTGGTAGATAACGGCAGCGGGACAAGGCCGTTAATTTACGAAACGTGGCCCACTTATAATAATTTATTTGGCTCTATCCATCAAAGTGATGATGAAGAGGTAACCTTTACCAACATTAAGGCTGGGGCCTTGCTTAAAGCTAGCGGCGGTTTTTTGGTAATTAATATTGATGAGCTGCTTAAAGAAGAAGAACTTTACAGTCATTTTAGAAGGGTATTGCTTAATAATCAGGTAACCATCGAGCGGCAAAGTTTGCCTTTATTGCCGCCGCTGGCCTTAAAGGCCGAGAAGATAGCTTTAAATTGTAAGGTGATTGTGCTGGGTAACGAGCTGCTCTACGAACTTTTATATTTAAAAGACGAAGAGTTTAAAGGTATCTTTAAGGTGGTAGCTGAGTTTAGCGATACCATAGAACGTACGCAAGATAGTACCGCCGAGTATAGCCGTTTTTGCCACAGTTTAATTGCCGGCGAAGGGTTATTGCCCTTAGCAGCCGATGGACTAGAGGCCATTTTAAAGGAAGCCGTTAAACTTAGTTACGATAAAGGCCACTTTACCGGCGATTTAAGCAGTTTGGCCGATTTGCTGCGCGAGGCCAATTATTTTGCTAAAAATTTAAATGCTAGCACTATCGATGCCGTCGCCGTCAAAAAAACTTTAGCTAACCGCCGCTACATTAATAATTTAAGCGAAGAGTTTATCTTAAAGGAAATAAATGAAAAGATTTTAAATATTAAAGCCAGCGGGCAATTAGTGGGTAAAATTAATGCTTTAGTGGTGGTTGATAGGGGCAGTTATAGTTTTGGTTTACCGGCTTTAATTTCGGCCCAAACGGCGGCCGGTAAAGATGGTTTAATTAACATAGAGCGTGAGGTGGGCTTATCGGGCGAGTTGCACGATAAAGGGGTGTTTATTTTAGATGGTTTTATCCGGGCTAACTTTGGCCGTAACACCCCCTTAAGTATTACTATGAGTTTGGGTTTTGAGCAAAGTTACGATGGGGTAGAGGGCGATAGCGCCACTTTAGCCGAAACCTGTGTGATTATTTCGTCTATCGCGGAAGTGGCCATTAAGCAAAGCATTGGCGTAACCGGTAGCATGAACCAATTTGGCGAGGTGCAGGTGGTAGGCGGTGTAAGCGATAAAGTAAGCGGTTTTTATAATGTTTGTAAGCAAGAGGGGCTAACAGGGGAGCAAGGGGTAATTATTCCTAAAGGCAATATCCGGCACCTTTTTTTAGAGGACGAAATTTTAAAGGCTATTGATAAAGGGTTATTTAACGTTTGGTCGGTAGAAACTATCGAAGAAGCCCTTTATTTGCTAACCAGCCACGAAGTAGGGCAAAAAAATAAAAGAGGGAAATACCCTAAAGGCAGCCTTTATTATAAAGTAGAAGAAAACTTAAAAACAATGAATAATTAAGAATGGAGATTTTATAAATTTTTAATTTTTAATTTTTAATTTTTAATTTTTAATTTAAAGAACTCTTGACATTTTTGTAATCTTATTTTATAGTTGGGAGAAATTGTGCCCTTGTAGCTCAGTGGTAGAGCACAACCATGGTAAGGTTGGGGTCCGCAGTTCAATCCTGCGCGAGGGCTGGTAAATTTTTGTAATTAATGCAAATAAAGGAAAGTAATAATATATGGCTAAGGCAAAAAAAGGTGCGGTAGAGTTAGTGGCTTTAATGTGTGGTAACTGTAAGAATAAAAACTATACTACTCCTAAAAATAGGCGCAACATTACAGAAAAGCTTGAGTTTAGTAAATATTGTAAATTTTGCCGCTCGCATACTGAGCATAAAGAAGCAAAGATTAAGTAGTTTTTAATGGCGGGTAGTCCGTTTGTGGCGATTATCTGTTTTAAAATATAGGTCAGTAGCCTAGGGGTTAGGCAACGGTCTCCAAAACCGTCTTACGTGGGTTCAAGTCCTACCTGGCCTGCTGTAAAGTAATATGAGGGGTAAATTTTGAACTTTAATATTATTTCTATGTTGCCGGGTATAGTTATAGGTGGTATAGTATTATTTGTGGTAGTAATCGCTCGTAAACGCATTGTGGATTTTATTAAAAGTTCGCGGATAGAGTTAAAAAAGGTGGTTTTTCCTACCCGCGAAAAGGTGATAGCGCAAACTAAACTAATATTGGTTTCGTTGGTGGTGATGGCCTTATTTTTTGGTGGTGTCGATTTACTGCTTGGGCAGCTAATGAGTTTTGTTTTTAGCTAAGGGATAGTGAGATTATATGGCAAAGGGCTGGTATGTGCTTTCGGTTTTTTCAGGGCATGAAAATAAGGTAGAAAAGTTTATCCGTATCCTCATGGAAGGGGGTATGCAAGCAGTGCTTGATGTTAAAGTGCCTACCGAAGAGGTTAAGCGGACTACCTCTGCCAATAAAACCAAAATTGTTAAAGAAAAGTTTTTGCCGGGCTACATTTTGCTGGAGATGGATTTGCCGGATAGGGGCTGGAAGGTGGTGTTAGATGCCATTTACCGCACGCCGGGAGTAATGGGCATTTTGGGGCAAGCCAATGGCTTAAAGCCGCAGCCTATTAGCAGTGATGAAGCTAAAGCCATTTTGCAAAAAACCGGAGAAATAAAGACTGAAAGAAAATTTGCGGTTATCGAAGAATACCGTGAAGATGAAGTAGTGCAAATCAAAGAAGGGCCGTTTGCGTCCTTTAGTGGTAAAGTTAAAGCTCTAGATAAAGATAGAGGGCGTTTAACGGTGCTGGTTGGTATCTTTGGGCAAGATACTCCAGTTGAATTAGAGTTTAGCCAAGTAGAAAAAATTTAAATCTATAATCATATATTAAGTTAATGGGAGTTTCGCCAGAAACGTTTGGACCATGGAGGATTTATGGCAAAGAAAAAGGTAACGGCTATTGTTAAATTGCAGTGTCCTGCCGGTGCTGCTACGCCGGCCCCGCCGGTTGGCCCCGCTTTGGGCCCGCACGGAGTTTCGGCACCGGAGTTTGTTAAGCAATTTAATGACCGCACCTCGAAGATGGAGAAGGGGCTTATTATCCCCGCAGTCATCGAAATTTACTCGGACAGGACTTTTAGTTTTGTTTTGCGTACTCCGCCGGCTGCCGTTCTTATTAAAAAGGCTTTAAAGCTGGAAAAGGGTTCGGCCGAACCGCATAAGGTTAAAGTGGGTAAAATTACTCAGGCTCAAATTAAAGAGATAGCCGAACTTAAAGCGCCCGATTTAAATGCTAATGATGTTAATGCGGCAATAAAAATTATTGCTGGGACAGCGCGTAGTATGGGTGTAACGGTGGAGGCTTAAATGAAACGAGGAAAAAAATACCGCGAAGCGGAAAAAAAAGTTGATAGAAATAAGAGTTATCTTACCGATGACGCGCTTGGCTTAGTTAAAGAGATGGCTTTTGCTAAATTTGATGAGAGTGTTGAAGTGCATGTGTGTCTTAACTTAAAGAAAAGCCATTCGGTGCGCGATACCTTTGTGTTACCCCATCAGTTTACAGCCGAAAAACGTATTTTGGTTTTTGCTAAACGCGAAAAAGCCGATGAGGCTCGCGAGGCTGGTGCCGCTTTGGTAGGTGATGACGATTTAATTATTAAAATTAAAGGTGGTTTTTTAGATTTTGATATTTGTATTGCCACCCCCGATATGATGAAAGAGGTAGGAAAGCTAGGCCCTGTACTTGGTAGGCGCGGTCTTATGCCTAACCCACGTACAAAAACAGTTACCAACGATATTAAAGAAGCTGTAGCCGAACTTAAAAAAGGCCGTGTGGAATTTAGGGCCGATAAGACTGGCGTAGTGCATTTGGCGGTGGGCAAGCTTAGTATGAATGCCGAACAGGTTAAAGAGAATTTATTAACCTTTTTTGGCGAGCTTATGCGTAAAAAGCCTAGTGATGTTAAAGGCGAGTATATTAAATCGGTTTACCTTAGTAGCTCAATGGGGCCTAGCGTGCGTTTAGAAAATAACGCCGTTACTATGGCTTAAAAGGAATTATGAAGATGGAAAAAAAGATAAAGGTCTATAAAGCTAACGAGGTTGAGTTAGTTAAAAACGAATTAGCCGGTTCAGGCGATGTTTTTTTTACCGAATATCGCGGCTTAACGGTGCCGCAAATTACTTCTTTAAGAAAAAGCTTGCGCAGTGAAGGGGCCAGCTATAAGGTTTCTAAAAATAATTTAGCTAAAATTGCTTTTAAAGAAGCCGGTAAACCGGCCGGTGATGATTTTTTTAAAGGTCCTACCGCTATTGTTTACACCAAAGGTGAAAGCGGGCCGGTAGCTAAAATTTTAGTTAACTTTGCCAAAGAAAATGACAAATTAGTTATTAAAGGTGGCCTTGTTGATAATGAGCTTTATGATGCCGCTAAAATTACCGCCTACGGTAACTTGCCAAGCAGGTTAGAAATGCTGGCTATGGTTGCCAGTACCGTTAATGGGGTGGCTAGCAAACTGGTGCGTACTTTACAGGCTGTGGTAGATAAAAAACAAGCTGAAGGCTAGTTAAGCGAAAATTGAAAGGTGAAAGTTGCAAATAATTTGAGCCCGATATTAAAAAATAAATAAAAGCAGTTTAGTCTTAAAGTTGTCGTGCTAGCTGCTAAAATAAAAATGGAGAAGATAATATGACAAAAGATGACATTATTGAAGCAATCGCTAAAATGACGGTGTTAGAAGCTAGCGAGTTAGTAAAAGCTATGGAAGAAAAATTTGGTGTTAGTGCCGCTGCCCCTGTAATGATGGCCGGTGCCGGAGCCGCTGTTGCAGTGGAAGAAAAAACCGAATTTGATGTTATTCTTAAAGATTTTGGTGCTAAAAAGATTGATGTTATTAAAGCTGTGCGTGAAATAACCGGGCTTGGTTTAGGCGAAGCTAAGGCTTTAGTTGAAGAAGGTGGGCGTGCCGTAAAAGAAGGCGTTAGCAAGGAAGAAGCCGAAAAGGTTAAGGAAAAACTTACTGCTGCCGGTGCAACTGTCGAATTAAAATAATTTTAAGATGGGAAAGGGTTTATCTTTTTAAACTACGTAGTGTGAAAACTCTTTTCTATTTTTTACCGGCACCCTGTTAGGTGCCGTGTAGTCTTTATAAACGAGCTTATCTATCGATGTGAAATAGACGATGCAAGGAGGGGGGCCTTTAATGTTTGTTCGCGAAAAAACTAAACCTCGTGTTGCTGTGGGGCAGCAGTATGAGGAGGTTGTTGAGTTTCCCAATTTAATAGAAATTCAATTAGCAAGTTACGAACGCTTTTTACAATTAAATGCTATACAAAATGGTGAAGAGCTACGCAGGCAAGGCTTACAAGAAGTCTTTAAAAGTACCTTTCCTATCGAAAGTCCCAACGGCGATTTTTTACTGGAGTTCCATCATTATCATATCGAGCTTGATGGTATTCGCCCTGAAGCCGAGTGTAAACAAAAAAGTTTAACTTACGAGGCTCCTTTAAAAGCGCGTATCAGCTTAGTTTTTGCCAACAGCGGTGAAATTAGGCAAAAAGATATTTATATGGGTGATATACCTTTAATGACCGAGCGCGGCACCTTTATTATCAATGGGGCCGAGCGTGTAGTGGTTAGCCAAATTCATCGTTCGCCCGGTGTTATTTTTAGCTTTGAAAAAGGGGTTTATTCTAGCCGCATTATTCCTTATAGGGGCAGTTGGTTGGAGTTTGAAATTGACCAAAAGAAAGATTTAATCTATGTAAAAATAGATAGAAAAAAACGTATACTTGCCACCCTTTTATTAAGGGCTATTGGTTTTGATAGCCGCGAAAAAATAATCGATCTTTTTTATAAGCTGGAGCAAGTAGTTATCGAAAATAATGATAACTGCCGTGAAAAGTTGGTTGGTCGTGTCTTAGGGCGGGCTGTTTTTATTAAAGATGAAGAAGGTAACGATAAAAAACTGCTTAGGGCCGGCGATACGTTATATTCGCACGAAATTGATACCTTAATCCATAATGCTATTAGCGAAGTAAATATTATCGATTTAGCAGCGGAAGGCAGCTTAAACTCTAATATAATATTAAATTGCTTTGAGCGTGAAGATGGCAAGGGAATTACCGGCAGCGCCGAGAGTGATGAACCTACTAAAGAAGATGGTTTGGTGGCCATTTTTTCGGTGCTTACGCCCGGTGATCCGGTAAGTGCCGAAAGTGCCGAGAAAGAACTACTTAATATGTTTTTTACCAGCCGTCGTTACGATTTAGGTGATGTGGGCCGTTATAAACTTAATAAAAAGTTGCGTTTAGCCGATGCGCCCGATCCACGTGAGAACCCTACCCTAACGCGTGAAGATATTGCGGCCACTATGGCTTATTTAATACGTGTTTATATTGGTGAAGAAACAGTTGATGATATTGACCATTTAGGTAATCGTCGTATTCGTAGCGTAGGCGAGCTTTTAACTAATTCTATGAAAAATGCTTTTAGCCGTATGGACCGTATTGTTAGGGAACGTATGAGCTTAAAAGAAGTTGAAAGCTTAAAGCCACAAGATATTGTTAGTATTAAGCCGATAGTTTCGGCTATCAAGGAGTTTTTTGGCTCATCGCAGCTGAGCCAGTTTATGGACCAATGTAACCCTTTAAGTGAGCTTACCCATAAACGCCGTTTAAATGCACTCGGGCCGGGCGGTCTGAGCCGCGACCGTGCCAGTTTTGAGGTGCGCGACGTACATTATACCCATTATGGCCGTATGTGCCCTATCGAAACGCCGGAAGGGCCGAACATCGGTTTAATTGTTTCGTTGGCTAATTATGCGCGGGTTAATGAATATGGTTTTTTAGAGAGCCCTTATCGTAAAGTAATAAAAGGTATGGCTAGTAAAGAGGTAGAATATCTTTCGGCCATCGATGAAGAACGCTACTTTATTGCGCAAGCTTCCTCGCCTATCGATAGTAACGGTAAGTTTTTAGAAGAACAAATTGCCGTACGTAAATCGGGCGATTACAACACGCGTAAAGCCGAAGATGTTAAATATATGGACGTGTCGCCTAAGCAAATTATCAGCACGGCGGCCAGTTTAATCCCTTTCCTAGAACACGATGACGCTAACCGTGCCCTGATGGGCTGTAACATGCAGCGCCAAGCAGTGCCGTTACTGTTCCCGGAGGCCCCTATTGTGGGTACCGGTATGGAAAGTAAAGCCGCTTACGATAGCGGGGTGATGGTTAAAGCTAGGCGTGATGGTGTAGTAAATTATGTTTCTAGTCATAAAATTACTATTAAGCCGCATCAAGCTAAAGACGATAATGATATTGACAATTATTATTTGATTAAATTTCAACGCACGAACCAAGATACTTGTTTTAATCAAGTGCCTATTGTTAAGACAGGCGAAGAGGTAAAAGCCGGCGATATTATTGCCGATGGGCCGGCTACCCAAAATGGTGAATTGGCTTTGGGTCGTAACCTCTTGGTAGGGTTTGTGCCGTGGAAAGGTTACAACTTTGAAGACGCTGTGCTCATTAGCGAAAAAGTTGTTAAAGACGATTATTATACCAGTGTGCACATTAATGAGTTTCAGTTGGAAGTGCGCGAGACAAAGCTTGGGGTAGAAAAACTTACCAACGATATTCCTAACACCAGTGAAAAAGCCGTTGAGCAGCTTGATGAAGAGGGGATTATTAGAGTAGGGGCTTTTGTTAAGGCCAACACCATTTTGGTTGGTAAAGTTACCCCCAAAAGCGAAACGGAAACAACACCGGAATTTAAATTGCTTAATAGTATCTTTGGTGAAAAAGCTAAAGAAGTGCGTGATAGTAGTTTGCGTGTACCGCATGGCACCGAAGGGGTGGTGGTTGATGTCCAGCGGCTTAAACGCGCTAACGATGACGAACTTAACGCCGGCGTGGAAGAGGTAGTTAAAGTATTGGTAGCTACTAAACGCAAGTTAAGGGTTGGTGATAAAATGGCCGGCCGGCACGGCAATAAAGGGGTTGTGGCGCGTATTATTCCTGAAGAAGATATGCCTTACCTTGAAGACGGCACCCCGCTTGATGTTTGTTTAAACCCGCTGGGTGTGCCTAGCCGTATGAATATTGGTCAGGTTTTAGAAACGGAGCTTGGTTTGGTGGGAGCTAAAAAAGGTGTACACTTTTCGAGCCCGGTTTTTCAATCACCGAGCAACGATGAAATACAGGAAATGCTGGCCGAAGTTGGGGTAGATAGAAGCTGTAAAGCCACTCTTTATGATGGCCTTACCGGCGAAGCCTTTAAAAATAAAGTTTTTGTAGGTTATATGTATTATTTAAAGCTCCATCATTTGGTTGATGATAAAATGCACGCCCGTTCGACCGGTCCTTATAGTTTGGTTACCCAGCAGCCGTTAGGCGGTAAGGCCCAATTTGGCGGCCAAAGGCTTGGAGAAATGGAAGTGTGGGCTTTAGAGGCTTACGGGGCGGCTAATACCTTGCAGGAGTTACTCACAGTTAAATCGGACGATATGAATGGCCGTACTAAAATGTACGAAGCTATCGTTAAGGGCGACCCGGTTAATCCGGCCGGTATTCCAGAGGCCTTTAATGTTATGTTGCAGGAGCTGAGAGGGTTGGCGCTTGATTTATCGCTTAGCGATACAAAAGGAAGGCCGGTGCCGCTTACCGAGCGTGATGCCGAAATTTTTAGCAAAAAGCAAGAACCTTAATTGAGGTGGCAAAATGCATTGCATTTTGCCATTGCGAGAAATCATTTTACGATTTCGTGGTAATCCAGCCATTAAGAATAGATTGCTTCGGTCGTTTCACTCCCTCGCAATGGCAGAGGAAGAAAGAGGATTTAAATGAAAGATACACTAGAATTTGATAGTATAATGATAAAGATGGCTTCGCCCGACCAGATACGCGCATGGAGCTACGGCGAAGTTAAAAAGCCCGAAACCATTAACTACCGTACGCTTAGGCCCGAAAAAGAGGGTTTGTTTTGTGAAAAAATCTTTGGTACTACCAAAGAGTGGGAGTGTTACTGCGGGAAGTTTAAATCTATAAGATATAAAGGCGTAGTTTGCGACCGCTGTGGTGTAGAGGTTACCCACTTTAAGGTGCGGCGCGAGCGTATGGGCCACATCGAGCTAGCTAGCCCGGTGAGTCATATTTGGTATTATAGCAGTGTGCCTAGCCGTATGGGTTTACTATTGGGTTTATCGGTAGCGGCTTTACGTAGTATTTTATATTTTGAAAAATATATTGTCGTTGAACCCGGTGATACCGATTTAAAGAAGATGCAGCTGCTTAGCGAAGAAGAATACATCGAAAACCGCGAAAGATACGGTCTTAACTTTACCGCCGGTATCGGGGCAGAGGTAATCCGCACTTTGCTGGAGAGTCTCGACCTGAATGATTTAGCCGGCCGTTTGCGCAGCGAAATGGCCGAACGTGGGGTAAAGAGCGATAAACGTTTGCTTAAACGTATTGAATTGGTTGAAAATTTTAGGGATAGCGGTAACCGCCCCGAGTGGATGATTTTAGATGTAGTGCCGGTTATTCCGCCCGGCCTTAGGCCAATGGTACAGCTAGATGGCGGCCGCTTTGCGACATCGGACCTTAACGATTTATCCCGCCGGGTAATTAACCGTAATAATAGGCTTAAAAGGCTTATGAGTCTTAATGCCCCCGATATTATCATACGCAACGAAAAACGTATGTTGCAAGAGGCCGTTGATGCCTTATTTGATAATAGTAAAAAGAAAAAGATAGTTAAAGGCCAAGCCAGCCGCCCGCTTAAAAGTTTATCGGATTTACTTAAAGGCAAATCGGGGCGTTTTAGGCAAAACCTTCTAGGTAAACGTGTCGATTATTCGGGGCGTTCGGTAATTGTGGTGGGGCCAACGTTAAAACTGCATCAGTGCGGTTTGCCGGCTAAAATGGCGATGGAGCTTTATAAACCATTTATTATGAAAAAACTGGTAGATAAAGAAATAGTCCATAATATTAAAAAAGCCAAAACCTTAGTAGAGCAAGAGACCGATGAAGTATGGAGCGTCTTAGGTGAGGTAGTAAAAGAACACCCTGTGCTGTTAAACCGTGCGCCCACTCTGCACCGGCTTGGTATACAGGCCTTTGAGCCGGTATTAGTTGAAGGGAAGGCTATTCAGCTGCACCCATTAGTTTGTCATGCCTTTAATGCCGACTTTGACGGCGACCAAATGGCGGTGCACGTACCGCTCACCCAGGCTGCCCAAATTGAGTGCTGGACGCTGATGATGGCTACCAATAACCTACTTAACCCGGCCAATGGGCAGCCGATTGTCTTCCCTTCGCAGGATATGATTTTAGGGATTTATTATCTTACTAAGAGTAAAAACCGACCAGAAAGGTTACGCACTTTTAGCAGCACCGATGAAGCGGTGATGGCTGCCGAAATTGGCTCGCTGGGTTATCAAGATTTATGCCGTGTGCGTATGGATGATGGGCAGTTTATCGAAACTACGGCGGGGCGGATTATTTTTAATCAAAATATGCCGCCGGTGGTAAGTTTTGTTAATGAAACTTTGGGTGATAAGCAAATACGTAAACTTATTGCCACCACGTTTGAAAAATATGGCAGTTATATCACCATCGAAATGTTAGATGCCATTAAAAATACTGGTTACAACTATGCCACTTTTTTTGGGGTTACCTTTGGTATGGAAGATATTTTGGTGCCTGAAGAAAAAGAAGAGATGATTGAAAAGGCCAATAGTGATATTGCCAGAATTTACGATCAATATTGGAAGGGCCATATTACTGGTGATGAGCGGCGGGTTAGGGCCATTCAGGTATGGACTAAAACTAACGATGAGCTTACCGAACTGATGATGAGCAAGCTTAAAGCCGATAAAGATGGTTTTAATAATGTTTTTATGATGGCCGATTCAGGTGCGCGCGGTAGCCGAACGCAAATAAGGCAGTTGGCAGCTATGCGCGGCTTAATGAGTAAACCTAATGGTGAAGTTATCGAGCTGCCTATTAGGAGTAACTTTAAAGAAGGTTTGTCGGTTATTGAGTTTTTTATCTCGAGCAATGGAGCACGTAAAGGGCTCTCGGACACTGCTTTAAAGACAGCCGATGCCGGTTATCTAACCCGCCGTCTGGTAGATATTGCCCAAGACGTGGTAATTAACGAAATTGACTGCGGTACCATTAACGGTTTAGAGTTATCGGCTGTTAAAAGCGGTGAAGAGATAATTGAAAGCCTTGCCGACCGTATTGCCGGCCGTTTTGCTCTCGAGCCAATTATGCACCCCATAACCCACGAGGTCTTGGTGGCTGCTGGCAGCGAAATTAATGATATTAAGGCCAAACAAGTTGAAGAACTGGGTATAGAAAGCGTTAAGGTTAGGGCAGTTTTAGCCTGTGAGGCTAAACACGGCCTGTGCCAAAAATGTTACGGGCGCGACCTAGCTCGCGGTAAAATTGTTAATGTTGGTGAAGCGGTGGGTACCATAGCGGCTCAGTCGATTGGGCAGCCGGGTACACAACTTACTATGCGTACCTTCCGTGAAGGCGGTGCCGCCAGTACCGTCAACGAAGATAATAAATTATCGATTAAGTATCCGCTTTTTATTAAAACAATTAAGGGTTCTTATCTTAAACAGGGTAACAAGTTATTATTTACGCGTAAAGGCTGGTTAGTGGTAAGCCGTATTTTAAATAGCTATGATTTAGCTAAAGGCGATAAGGTTTTATACGAAGATGGCCGCCGTATTATTAAGGGTGAAGATTTAATTAAGCAAAAAAATAGTACGCTTAAGGCCGAAGCTATTGGATATGTCAAAATTATGGAAGATAGAGTGCTTATTTTGGCCCAAGAACGTAAAGTTGAAATACGTAATGGCTCTACTTTGCTGGTAAGTGAGGGAATGCTTACGGTCGAAAACCAAGTGTTGGCCACTTTCGACCCGTTTACCGACCCCATTATTGCCGAGCAAGATGGTAAGCTGCGTTTTACCGATATACTGTTAGATGTTACTATGCGTGAAGAAATTAACGAAGATACCGGTAACACCGAACGTAAAATTGCCGATTTAGGCAACGAAACTTTGCAGCCGCGTATCGAGATTGTTGATGAAAACGAAAATATTTTAGGTACCTATTATTTACCGGGTAATGCCTATCTCGAAATGGCCATTGAAGATGGCAAAGAGGTTACAGCCGGGACTAAACTGGCGCGTACTTTAAAAGAAGGGCAAAAATCGCAGGATATTACCGGTGGTTTGCCCCGTGTTGGCGAGCTTTTTGAGGCGCGCCGGCCACGTAATCCGGCCGTTTTAGCGGCCATCAGCGGGCAAGTTTTCTTTAGGGGTATCGTTAAAGGTAAACGTTTAATTGTTATAGAAGATAACTTTGGCGAAGAAAAGAAACACTTAGTGCCGATGGGTAAATTTTTATACGTGCGTGATGGTGATACCATCGAGGCTGGTGAACCGCTTTGTGATGGAGCTACCGACCCGCATGATGTTTTATCGATATTAGGCGAATCGGCTTTGCAAAAGTTTTTAATGAATGAGGTGCAAGTTGTTTACCGTATGCAAGGGGTGGTTATTAACGATAAGCACATTGGTATAATTATTAGGCAAATGATGCGTAAGGTAGAGATAGTAGAGGTGGGTGATACCAGCTTTATTTATGGTCAGCAAGTAGATAGATATAGCTTTCATGCCCAAAATGAAAAAGTTGTGAGCGAGGGCGGCGAGCCGGCCATTGCTCGGCCGCTCTTATTGGGTCTTACAAGGGCTAGCCTTAATATCGGCAGTTTTATCTCGGCGGCCTCTTTCCAAGAGACTACCAAAGTGCTTACCAATGCTGCTATTGCCGGCGATGTAGATAACCTGCGTGGCCTTAAGGAAAACGTTATTATCGGCCATCTTATCCCGGCCGGTACAGGTATGAAAAATTATCGTAATATTAAATTATATAACGATGAACACCCCGACCTAGACGAATATGTTAATAAAGTGGTGGAAGAACGCCGGGAGGCCGCTCGCTTAGCCCGCGAAAGTGAGAATTTAGAGATTAATGATGATAATAGCCTAGAGGAAGTTTATGTAAATGATATAACAGAAGGCTTTAGCGAAGTTAGCGCTGATGACGAAGAATAAAAAAAGAGGCTCTCACGAGCCTCTTTTTTTAAGTGATTATATAAATAGTAGGCTGGAAAAGCCTATAAAAAATATTTTTTAGTAAATTGCAAAAATAAAAAAGACTTGGCTAAAAGCTAAGTCTTTAAAAGCGGCTGATGAGAATCGAACTCACGGCATCAGTTTGGAAGACTGAGGTATTACCATTATACGACAGCCGCACAACTTAGCTAGCTTAGCACTATTAATCATCTTTGTCAAGACTATCAAGCGGGTTTTTATGCAACGATAACATTATTAAAATATGTAAAACTTTACAAAAACCTTTTACTAGGCTATACTGAAATAGACGTGAGGAGAAGATTAATATGAACTATGTAAAGCTTGGTAATAGCGGTTTAGATGTATCGCCTATCTGTTTAGGTTGTATGAGTTTTGGTTATAATAAAAGCGGCTTTAGGCACGATGCTTGGGTGTTAAATGAGGCTGCAGGGAAAGAGCTAGTGGAAAAAGCTTTGGGGCTTGGTATAAACTTTTTTGATACCGCTAACATTTATAGTATTGGCAGTAGCGAAGAGTATTTAGGGCGTTACCTAAAGCAGATGGCGCAGCGCGATGAAGTGGTAGTGGCCACTAAACTTTATAACAAAATGAAAGAAGGCCCTAATAATGGCGGCCTCTCGCGTAAAGCGATTTTTACGGAGGTAGATAACAGTTTAAAGCGGCTGGGTATGGATTATATCGACCTGTACATTGCTCATCGCTGGGACAATAAGACTCCTTATGAAGAAATTATGGAGGCCTTTCACGATGTAATTAAAGCTGGTAAGGTACGTTACATTGGGGCCTCCGGTATGTATGCATGGCAGTTTTCTAAGGCACAATACACCGCCGAAAGGCATGGCTGGACCAAATTTATCTCTATGCAAAACCATTATAACTTGGTTTACCGTGAAGAAGAGCTGGAGATGATGCCTCTTTGCGCCGATATGAAAATAGCCGTTACCCCTTACAGTCCGCTGGCTCGCGGTATTTTGGCCCGTGAATGGCTGGCTGAAACCCATCGTCATAGTAATGATGCGGTTACCAAATCTACCTATGGCCATGCGGCGGAGAACGACAGGTTAATTGTCGAGCGGGTAGCTAATTTATCTAAAAAATTAAATGTCCCAATGGCTCATATTGCTTTAGCGTGGTTACTCCATAAACCGATGGTAACCTCGCTGGTGATTGGCGCTACCAAAAACAGTCACATTGAAGAGGCGGTGGCGGCTTTAGCCGTTAAATTAAGCCCCGAAGATATGATTTATTTAGAGGCACCTTATTTACCGCATAGGACTACCGGAATATAATTTTATAGCTCGTAGCTACGATTATAAAATAGCTTTATTGCCGTAGGTACGGGTCTAATACCCCAACCCTTTAGGGTGTAACCGCTTAAAATGTTTTTGCGGTGGTTTCGTAGAAAACCTGCAAGCTCGCCGTAATACTCCGCTGCTCTGCGGCGGGGATAGGTGGGCGATAGCAAAAACTTTATTCCTAACTTTTCACATCAAACCTTGCAAAGCTCATGCTAAAGCTGCCGCGCCCCTGTGTTTGACTGCGCAGCGCCGTACTATAACCAAAGAGCTGTGCTAGAGGCGCTTCGGCTTTAACAATTTGGTTAAGGCCGTTGTTCTCTACCCCATGTACCATGCCGCCGCGTTTGGTGAGGCTGCTAATAACTTCACCCATATAGGTGGCGGGAGCGTCAATATCGATGGCCATAATGGGCTCCAGCAAGATGGGGCTGGTGGCACGACAAAGGTTGTCAAAACACATAGCGGCGCAGGCTTCAAAGGCAAAGAGGGTGGCTAATTCTTCATTAAAAACGGCCTCTGTAAGAATAATAGCCACATCAACACAGGCGTAACCTAACACAATACCGCTTTGCATAGCGGCTATTACGCCGTTTTCAATGGCCTTAAGATAGTCGGTTGGTAACGGGTGATTTTTCGGTAAAGCACTTACAAAGCTATTACCACTGCCGCGTGATGCCGGTCTAGCCTGCAAGGTTAAGCTGGCGTAACTTTCTTTACCGGCTACCTGCCGCTCAAAAACTTCGGTAAAGCTGGCTTCACTACTGATACTTTCGCGGTAACTTACCTGCGGCTTGCCAGTATTAAATTGTGCTTTATAATCTTTGCCGGCGCGGGTAGCAAGCACATCGAGGTGCAGCTCACCCATACCGCTAATGATAAGCTGGCCGGTTTCGTTATCTTCTTTAGTGGTAAAGGTGGGGTCTTCGCGCTGTAAAAATTCCAGCACCTCACGCAGTTTGTCCATGTCGCTGGCGCTCTTAGGCTCAATAGCCACACTAATCACCGGCTCAGGAAAGTGAATAGGTTCCAGCAAGATGGGCATATTATCATTTGCCAAAGTATCGCCGGTTTGCGCTAGCTTTAGGCCTACAATCACGCCAATATCACCGGCGGCCAGTTCGCTGATAGGCTCACCACCCCGCGCATGCATTCTTAATAATTTTGATAATCTTTCCTTTTTCCCTTTACCAGTATTTAAGGCCATCAGGCCGGTTTTGAGTACACCGCTGTAAACACGCACATAACAGAGATAACCCATTGCCGCATCTTGTTGGATTTTAAAAATCAGGGCCGATAAGGGTTCCTCACTGCTGCGCTTTAGGGTGATAGATTCATCGGTTTTGCCATGTTTGACAGCGGCAATGGGCGGTAGCTCATCAGGACTAGGTAAATAATCAATAACAGCGTCCAAAAGTGGTGGCACACCTTTATTCCGTAACGATGAGCCACAGAGTACCGCCACACAATTTTGGTTAATAGTAGCCTTGCGCAAGGTGGCCATAATAAGTTCATTAGATATATCATCGCCATTTAGGTAAAGCTCGGTCATTTCATCACTAAAGGCCGACAGGTTGTCTATCATAAATTCACGGGCGGTCTCTGCTTCGGCTAAAAGTTCGGTCCTGATAGGTTTTTTCACCACTTCAGCCCCTAAACTTTCTTCGCTAAAATGCAGCTCTTGTAGGGTTATTAAATCGATAGAGCCCTCAAAACTATCTTCATAACCGATGGGAATTTGAATAGCTATCGGGTTAGCGCCCAACTTTTCTTTTAATTGGCTTACTACGTTAGCAAAGTTTGCGCCAATGCGGTCCATTTTATTAATATAAGCTAGGCGCGGCACTTTATATTTATTGGCCTGTTTCCACACCGTTTCGCTTTGCGGCTGCACGCCGCCTACGGCACAAAAAACAGCCACTGCACCATCAAGCACGCGCAGGCTACGCTCGACCTCAGCGGTAAAATCGACATGGCCGGGAGTATCCACCAAGTTAATTTGATAGCCTTGCCAACTTAAAGTAGTAGCTGCACTTTGAATAGTAATGCCGCGCTCTTGCTC
>WRBN01000022.1 GCA_009784515.1 Spirochaetaceae bacterium
CCGCGTTTTTGATTCGAGTTATGCTCGTGGCGAAGGGTTATCGTTCCCCGTTGGCGTAGGCCATGTAATTGCCGGCTGGGATGAAATGCTGCTGGATATGGCGGTAGGCGAACGCCGCACCGTAATTATCCCCGGCGATTTAGCCTACGGGCCGCGCGGTATAACCCATCAAGGGCAGGTGATTATTCCTCCTAATGCTTGGTTGGTTTTTGAGATTGAGCTTTTAAGTATTAATTAACTATCAATTTAATATTTAAATAAAGAGGAGGGCTAAAGCCCTCCTCTTTTGTAAAAAATAACCATAAATATTAAAAATGTGTTACAATGATAGTTGATGAATGGTAATATTAAAGTTGGTAGTGTCGTAGGGGTACTCGAACCTTTGGTTGGAGTAGAATATGGGCAGCCATCAAATAATATCTTTAAAGGGAAGGTAAAGCTGTTAGATAAAACAGAAACTATTTGTTTTATTAAACTATTGCCTAGTAATAAAGAGTTAGCTATTGAATTATTTTGTGCTAAATTAGCTAATAATCTTAATTTGCAAGTTCCTCAACCTATTTTAATAGCTATTGGGAAAAATAGGCATAGTAGCATAAGAACAAACTGTTATGCTTATGGTTATGAATGGCTTACTAGTATACCTTTTGCCAGCAAAATAGGGAAACTTCCTATAGGGCATCCATCTGTACCGCCAATGGCCATTTTTGATGAATTAATTTTAAATGACGATAGGCATTACGGCAATATTTTAATTGAGAATAAAGATAATAAAATTCGTCATTATATCGACCATGAACAAGCTTTACAAATTAATAGCTTATCTCATTATTTTGAAGCAATTAATAGAAATTGGCTGGTTAAAGAACTGATAGAGCATAAAGCCATTGAATTAAGCACACTTTTTGCAAGAAGCAATTTTTACGATAATCTTTCCGATAGTTTATATAATGAAGTAACAAGAGGTATTGCTTCACTTGTCAATACTTGCTTTGATGAATGCTCTGAAGTTTTTCGTAAAGCAAAGCTTTCTGTAGTCGATTTTACAGGTGAAAGAGATTTTTTAATAAATCGTGGCGGTCAACTGAAAGATGTAGTAGCCAAACAAATTGAAAAAAGAGGAAAAGAGAAGAAATGAGCGATTATTTTAATCTTTTTAATGATAACGAGAAGATATGGCAAACGGCCTCATTATATTATACCCCTTTGTACTCACAAGAATGTTTTAATTTATTGATAATAACATGGAACGAAGATAGGCTGGTTTGTAAGCCAACTTTAGATTCTGCGGCTATAAAAAAGGTTTTTGGTAGCCATAATTACGATGATATAAAAGGCATTTGCGCTAACTACGAAAAAGAGCTTAAGAATTATTATAAAGAATATAAAACCTTAGAGGGTTTTAAGGCAGATTATAAAGGTGTTGTTCTTAGTGCCTTTGGCTCTTCAATTCGTGATAAACCTGATGATACTCTTGCAGATATACGTGAATTAAATAGTGTATTAGCCTTTCATAATAAAGCTATTAGAACTGAAACAAACGAATTTGCTAAAAAAATACAAAAACAATTACCGCAATATAAAAATAAATTTAATAAGGAAATTGGTATTGGCTATAAAGTAATAACAGTAGATATTCTTTCTAGTAATTATGTTGTGTATTTTAATAAAATAAATGAAAGAACAGGCCACTTTAATGGTACTAATTTAACAAATTTGTTACCTTTAGTTAAGCGTCCAGAATTAATGAAAAATGTTAGCCCACAAATAATTCTCCATGAAAGCGGTAAGGATAAATTTGACAACCCTATTAAGGCCCAAATTGCAGATTTAAGTGATGGCAAAATAAGCGTTAAGACTGTAAGTAGTGATGAAGAAGCGATAGATTATACTCAAAAAATATGCGAAGTAGCTTAAAGGAGCTTTATATGTTATACGAAGTAAATGGGCGAGCCCCGCAGGTGCACCCGCAAAGTTTTGTGGCCCCATCGGCTAATTTAATAGGGCAGGTAACTATCGAAAAAGAAGCCAGTGTGTGGTTTAATGCTGTTATGCGCGGCGATGTTAGCCGTATCGTGCTGGGTGAGGGTAGTAACTTTCAGGACGGTAGTGTAGCGCACGGCGATACCGGTAAAGATGTAATTATTGGTAAAAATGTAACTATTGGGCATAATGCTATTATCCATGCGTGTACGATTGGCGATGGCTGTTTAATTGCGATGGGAGCTATTGTTTTAAGCGGGGCTAAAATTGGTAAAAACTGCCTCATTGCCGCCGGCGCTGTAGTGAGTGAAGGTATGGAGATACCCGATAACAGCTTAGCGGTAGGTGTACCGGCCAAAGTGGTTAAAGAAATTAGTTCGCTAATTGCTCAGCGTATGCAAATCGGCAGCCGGCATTATATTGATAAAATTAAAGAATATAACACTTTAAAGTTAATTTGAAATTATGTTTAAAATATTGGCATTTCTAAAGCCTAAAAATATAAAATTATTGCTAGCTGTTTTACTTATACTAGCTTTAATTGCGTTGTTTACTTCTAACTTTAATGTTAGGTATATGTTGGTAAATATTATATTTTTTTTCAATGGGTTGGGTTTAATTAAATTTTTTGCTTTTATTTTTAAGTGGTATTTAAAACTTAGTCAGAAAAAAAATGAATTTTTTATGAAAGATTGGGATGAAAATCAAGTCGAGATTTTAAATAAATTTCGGCTTTATAAAATAAATCCAGAAATAAACTCTAAAGTCAATCCTGTTATTATAAGTTGTATGAGGGCTTTATTTTTAATAGGTATAGCTATATTCCTAAATTATTTAGCTATATATGCGGCGGTAGTTTATGTCATTTTATCTCCAATTAATTTTAAAAAATTAAAGCGAGCTAAAACTAGCGAAGTATCCAAATAGTTATTATATTAAGGGAAGGCTAATGCCAAAATTATTAGAAAAAATAAAAACTAATTTATACCTAAAGCTAGGTTATGCAGCATTGTTAGTTTTTTTAGGTTGATTAGTTACTTTTATGCTAAGGTCTCGCTCTATTAGTGAAAGTAGTTTATTTCTATCAGAAGAGTGGCGGCGTTAAGTTAATCGCTATAAAAAGAGAAAGTTACAGATGTTAAGTTATCATTGTCATTAAATCTCATATCTAAGGAGCTCCAAGTGCCCAATCTAGCATATATATAACTTTCGTGGCCGGTTCTGGAGGAAGAGTAGTCAAAATAGGGGTCGGCTGCTCTTAAATTTGTTAATATTTCATTAAAATTCATAGTAAAATCGATGCGTGTACCTAAAAAATCAAAAGTTGTCTCTGGTATACGGCCAAATTGGTAAGTAATACCGGCTCTCTCTCGTTTACAACACGAATGGTTCTTAACTCGGTATTATTTTGGGCTATAACTAATTTGGGTAAAACTATTATTAAAATAATAAATAAAATTTTTTCTATTTCCCTATCCTTGTTTTACCGTTGAATTATCTTGCTGTAATTTAGCAATAAAATTAAGGGCCTCCAGCGGAGTAGCGGTGCTTACATTAAATTTATTAATAACCTCGCGCAGCACCGCTTCGTCACTAAAAAGCAAACTTTGATTAGCCGGCCGTGCCCTTTTATTGGCTTTATCTTCTATAAGTTGGGCCAAATAGCCTTCGGCCTTAGCGGCCACATTATCAGGGATACCGGCTAAGCGTGCCACATGCGTGCCGTAGCTGCTCTTAGCGGCCCCAGCGGTAAGCTCTTTTAAAAAATAAATTTGTTTATTTTCTTCCAAAACTCGTAACGTAAAGTTTTTAATATGCACATTAAGCAGCCGCGTCAGCTCGTGATAGTGGGTGGCAAAAAGGGTGATGGCTTTAATACCGCCCGTTAGCTCTTCCAGCACGGCACGGGCGATGGCAAGGCCGTCATCGCTGGAGGTCCCGCGCCCGACTTCGTCCATAATAACGAGGCTACGGTTGGTAGCTTGCTGTAAAATTTTTGCTGTTTCTAACATTTCTACCATAAAGGTAGATTCACCTTTAGCAAGATTATCGCTGGCGCCCACACGGCAAAAAATTTGATCAACAAGACCGATGGTAGCCTCATCGGCACTAACAAAACTTCCCATTTGGGCCATAAGTACAATTAAAGCATTTTGTTTAAGGTAAGTTGATTTGCCGGCCATATTGGGAGCGGTAATAAGTAAACTGCGGTTTTTGGCGGTAGCGATAAAATCGTTGGCTACAAAACTATTATTGGTAAGATTTTGCTCAATAACCGGGTGACGGCCGGCTTTAATGGTAATGCCAATATCGTTTGTAATTATTGGTTTTACATAATTATATTTTAAAGCTATCAAAGCGAGACTACCGCTGGTATCCCACAAAGCTAAGAGGGCGGCTACTTCGTAAAACAAATTAAGATGAGTTTTTAACTCATCGCGCAGCAATAAAAATTGGCCGCGCTCCATACTAATAGCTTTTTCGTGGGCGTGGCTAATGCTATCTTGCAGCTCGCGCAGGCGCGAGGTAGAAAAACGCTCACCGGTTACCATCGATTGGCGGCGGATAAAATAAGGCGGTAGCTTATCGGCGTTATTTTTATTAACCTCAAAAAAATAACCGATAACCCGGTTTTCTTTTAAACGTAAATTAACGCCGGTGGCGGTACGTTCTTCTTCGGCATAACTCTCTAAAGCCGAGCGGCCATCGGTAGCTAAAGCCCTTAGCTCATCTAACTGCGGTAAAAAACCGGTCTTAATTAAGCCACCTTCGTTAAGACTAACCGGTGGGTCGTCGGCTAAAGTTTTATTAATTAATAAAATTATATCATTAATGGTTTCAATTTTATTATCATCAATATCTAATTGCTTAGTTAGTAACCCGTTAAGTTGTATGAAGCTAGTTAGAGAGCCGGCAATCGCTAATAAATCTTTGGCGTGGGCTTTATCCATAGCTAAACGGCTGCTAAGCCGCTGCAAATCGCCGCTTTTCTTTATAATAGCCCGTAAATTGTTAAGTAAAGCTTCATCGGCGGTAAGGAAAGTTAATCTGTTCAGTCTTTCTTCAATTAATTTTTTATCATACAGAGGGTTAAGCAACCAATGCTTAAGTAAGCGGCTGCCCATAGCTCCCGTACAATAATTAAGACTGTTAAATAAGGTAAAGCTTGCTTGGTAGTTATTTTGCACCAGCTCTAGGCTGGCACGAGTTTCTTGGTTAAGCAGCAAACCTTGCTGTAATTCGCGCCGTTTAATTTTATTAATATGCGGCAACTGCTGCCGGGTAATTTGTGCGGTGTACTCCAATAAAGCGCCGGCGGCCTTTAAAGCTTCGTCATCTTCGTTAAAGCCAAAACTGCGTAAGTTAGCGGTGGTAAATTGCTTTTTAAGTTGATTAAGAGCACTATCGTGGTTAAACAGCCAAGCCGGATAACGTGTAGGCACTATTTTGTAGCTGCCGGTTAAGCCGCTTAACTCGTCAAATAACTCTTCGTTAATAATTAATTCGCGTACTTTAAGTTTATCCAGCTCGTCAGGCAACCATTCCTGCCAAGCTAAAGGAGTAGCTAAAGCCACAAACTCGCTGGTGGATAAATCTAGATAAGCAAAAGAGTAAACTTTATCAAAACTAATGGCTGCCATATAGTTGGCATTTTCGCTTAGTAAGTTAGGGTTAAGCACCGAACCCGGTGTAATAACCTCTACCACATCACGGCTGGCAATGCCTTTGTCATTTTGGCCAAGCTGCTCGCAAATGGCAATTTTTAAGCCATGCTCCAGCAGTTTGGCCACATAGGTTTCACTGGCGTGGTAAGGCACACCGCACATGGCGTGGCCTTGCCGGTTGGTCAAAGTTAGCCCAATTAAATTGCTAACCACTTTAGCATCGTCATCAAACATCTCATAAAAATCGCCCAATCTAAAAAACAGGATAGTATCGGTATATTTATGCTTTAAAGCATAATATTGCTGCATAATGGGCGTGAGTGTTTGCTGGCTCATTTAATTAAGCATACTGTTTACTAAGTTAATAACATCGGCCGTTATATCAACTTGCGGGCTCCAGTACAAAATGTTACCGCCGTTAGCAATAACTAAACTATAACCGGCACGGTTAGCAATGTTGATGATGGCCCGGTGGATAATATTACGGTGTTCGTCATCAACTTGTACGGCGGCACGGGCACTATCCAGTTGCCTTTGAGCATTTTGATGAAACTGCTGCAGTTCGTTTTCGCGCTGGGTAATTTGGCGGTTAAGGTTATTAACCTCACGCGTGTTACCCTCTAGGTTGGCTTCGGTTCTTTGCTCAATTAATAACTGGATAGCCTCTTGGCGGCTTCTAATATCTTCTTCTAACCGCACGCGTAATTCTTCTAAACGCTGCATAGAGGGGCTGTGCTGGCTGGTGCTGTTAAAAACAGTTTGTAAATCTACTACCGCAATTCTGGTTACAACGGGGGTGCTTTGTGCCTGTAAAGCTAAACCGGCTGTAAGAAAAATAGCGCAGGCAAAAATCTTTGTAAAATTCATAAAAAATTACTCCTTTATATAATTTTTAGTAAATATCAACTGAAAAGGTAATGGCAATATCTAAGCCTTGATTAGGAAAGGTTGGGTTTAAACCGGGGTTCCAGTTAATACCACCGCCCTCTTCAAACTGAAAGCGTTTAATAAGGTAAAAAGAGATAGGAAAGCTAGGAATAGCCACCCTAAAACCTGTTCCAATGGCTCCGTAAAAGTTGTTATGCCAGCCGCCGGTGTTACGCAGTTCTTCGGTATCACCCCATAAAAAGTGCGCATCTAAAAAGGTGTCCCACCAAATAAAGCGGCCTAATACCGGTAACCTAAACTCTAGGCTATTATCCCAAAAAATGCGGCCTACCGGGCTGGTATCGGCCCAGCCCCGTCCTACAAACATACCATCTAACCTAAAGTAACTATTAAAGGCATCTACCATCTCCATACCAAATTGGTCGCCTATCCAGTTCCATGCGGTACGGAAACGTAGTCCCCACTGCATAGAATAAGCGTTTTCATCGCTGCCAAAACGAATAGCCGGGAATTGGTGATGATAGTCAAACCTTGTTTGGCTGCGTAAAAAGGTACGGAAGCCGCCTAAATGGCCGCCGGCCAAATAAAAATGCTGCGAAAGGATAAACCCTCTGGTAGGCATAGCGGGGTTATTTAAAGCGTCCCAGCTTAAACGTAACCAAAGACCATCGTTAAATACCCAGCTGCGGTGGGCATCACGCAGGCTGCTAAAGGCCGGCGTAAAACTGTAGGCATCGTAGGTAATGTAAGTCCAGCCTACATCAAACCCGGTGCCCACACGGAAGAAGCCCGGAAAAAAGCTGGGCATAGCTACACGATAACCGGTGCTAATACCAAAGCCAATTTCGTGCTGGTGGTAATCCATATTATACAGTTCGCTGTTGTTATGAAAAAACTGAAAGTCGCGGATTAAACCTAACTCGCGGATTTGCTCGGCACTAGGTTCGCCGGGGAAAAAGTCGCCGGCCCGGTACTCTACACCATTAACGGTTTCGGGTCGTCTAAAAACATAAGCGCCGGTAAACGGAGCCGGGATATTTTGGCCTGTCGTGCTGGGGGTAGTGCTAGCCTGCGCCACACTTTGGATACGGTGGCGGTAAAAAACGTTAAAACCTAAACCAAAGCGGCTATCAAAAACGCGCGGGTTAAAAAAGTTAAACGATACCTCTTGCTCCCGGTGGTTACCCGATAGATTAACCCCTAAGCTGTAACCGTAGCCTAAAAAGTTAGTTTCCTGCAGGCCAATCATACCGGAAACCGGGAAGCTGCCGTCCATACCGCCTATGCTAATGCTAAAGTTTAGCTGTAGGGTAGAACCTTCTTCTACTTCAATATTAATATCGACAAGGCCAATCTCGCTGCCAAAACTTAAAGTTGGTGTTACACTCTCAAAGTAACCGGTAGCCATTAAGTTGTTGTAAGCCTGAATAAGTTTGTTTTGACTAAAGGTTTCGCCGGGGATAAAAGGAATATCGCGCAAAATAACGTGGTCGCGCGTTTTGGTGTTGCCGTTAATACTTACATTTTCGATGTGCGCCCGGTCAAATTCGGTAATGGTAATGGTATAACTTACGCTGCCCTCAGCTTCGTTCCTAAAGCCGTCTTCGTTAAAATTATATTGGTTAAAAATATAACCGGCATTGCTGTAAAGCATTTGTAAATTAATTAAAGCTTGCCTAAAACGGGTATAGTCGATAACCTCACCCACATTAAGGCCGCTTACATTGTTAAGGCGGGTTTGCTGCGGTAAATTGGCCGGGTCGATGTTAAAAATAGGGTAAAGTTCTTCATTGCTAAAAACATTATTGCCCACTAAGGTAACCCCGCCAAAGTTCCAGCGGCGGCCTTCGTTAATGGTATAAACTAAAGTAATATCGATAGTTTCGGCCCGGCTGTTAATGGTGCGAACTACTTCGGGCTGGCTAACAGTTACATCTAAAAAACCAAAACTACGGTAAAAAAGATTGATGGTAGCCATATCTTCGGGGATAAAGGCCCGGTTAAAAAGACCGCGCTGGCGGAATAAACCCGGTGTTTGCTGCTGCAAAATACGAGTAAGCTGCCTAAGCCTGTTATCGTTATTACCGGCCGTTAGCTGGTTTACCCCTTCAAAGGTAATTTGCCTAACTACTTCGGGCATGCCTTCGTTAATGGTAAAGGTAATATCTACTAAGTTGTTACTGTTAATAGTGTAATCAAAACTAACGGCAGCCTCAAAGTATCCATTTTCGTGGTAATGGGTTAATAAAGCGGCATTGCCGGCTTGCACTGCGGCTACGCTGAACGGTGTGCGCCGGCGTAAAGCCGATTGCCTAACCAGTTCGTTAGTACGGATACGGCGGTTACCCACAAACCGAATGTTATCGATAAGCGGCCGTTCTTCTACTACAATAAGCAAGGCAATATGGGTAGCGGTTTGGCTACCGGGGGCAATTTGGGTATCTATCGTATAAAAAAAGCCGGTATTGCGCAGGGCAGTTTCGATGGTATTTACCACATCGGGGGTTAAAGGCTGGCCGCGAAAAGGGTTGGTAATGCCGTTAACTTCACTTTGGTTAATATTGTTTAGGCCGCTAAAGCTTATATTGGCAATAGTTAAACCCCAAGGGCTATCCTGTGCCAGCAAAGGGCTGGCCACAATAAGCAAGGCGACAATCTTTAAGTAATTTTTTAACATAATAATCCTTATGACCATTTTACTAATAGCTGGCAAAAAATCAAGTAGTTTAGCGGTTAATTAATCAAATATTAACAATATATTATAGCTTATTCTCTGCCTATTAGCTGGCTCCAAAAATGCGCCCAACTTCTAAAGGTAATGGAACGCGATAAAGTTAGCGATACATCATTAATGAACAGCCCGGTTTGATTATTGGCAAAGTTAGAGCCAATAGACATTTCGGCCATAAAAAAAGGTGTGTTAAACAAAGCGCTCAGGCCGATGGTGGGCTCTATCCTTTCGTCATCGCCCCGGCCGGCCCCGAGCGAGCCCTGCAAAGAAAATTGATTATTAAAGTACCAGCCGGCATAAATAGAACTGCCCTCTATAAGGGAACGCCATAGTTCCTCATCGGTGGTAAAACCTTCGGGGTTAAGCTGGTTAAGAATAAGGTTACTCACTAAATTGGTACGGATAGAAATAACATCAACAAAAGTAATATTACGCAGCAAATTAGCGAAAGCGTTAGCGGCATATTGGTTTAATAAATCGCCGCCCAGTTGGGCCATAGTATTAAGGGCATTTACCTCGCTTACTGTAGCTTCGTCATCGGCTAACACAAAATTGTTGTTAAAGCCCTGATTTTGCAAAAAATCGTCATCGGCCGCCAGTACGTTTTGCAAGCTGGGTAAAAAGGTAGCCCCTAAAGCCACCAAAATTTGGTTGTTGGTCATCGCTGGAGTAGCCGAGAAAGTGGGGTCGTAGTCGTCTACCGCTTGGTTGGCAAAGTGCATGGTGATAATTTGGTTATTGGCGGAGGGTAATCTTAAATCGGCATCAAAAATTAACATCGGGTTAAAGCCAATTTGCTCGTTTAACTGTACCACCCCACCGTCGCGGATATTAAAGGTGCTGTTAGCATAGCTAATCCAGCCGCGCCTAATGCGTAAATCGGCCTCCATATAAGCAAAACCTTGCCCGCCCATTACAATTTCTAACATTAAATTAGCTTGCTGGCCGGGTGCAAAGGTGGTAGAGATAATGGGCAGCTGCACACTGGGAACAAAAAAAGAAAAATCGTTGCCGCTGACGATGGTAAACAGCCCAGTGGTATCGTTTTGGCTGCTGGTACCGGCGCCAATAAAATTAGAACGCAGGCCGTTAAAATAGTCGGTATTTAAACCACGATTAGGGCTGGCAATAAAGGTGTAGCCCGGCCTTACCTCGCGGATAGTGGGGTTTACCCGCCGGTCTTCGTCGCTGCCCATTAAAGCCGCTAAGTTGCCCAGTCCGCCCTGTCCAAAAGGCACGTTAAGCCGGCCCGATAAAAAGCCCATTTGTTCGTTACCTTGCAGTTGGGCCCAGCCGGTGGCATTGCCGCTAAAACGCACTTGGTTGCCAATACCAAAGGCAAAAGGAATACCGCGGTCGCCGTCTACATTAAGATTGATGGTATAAATAAAGCTAGGTAAGTTAAGGCTAATCTCTATTTGTAAAGTAAAAATGTTGCGGTTTACATTAAATCGCCAGCCTTCGCCGGTAGTAATAACGTTATTTTCTATCAGTAAACTATGGTTAAGCAGCAGCCGTGTACCCGGCGAAAAAGGTGAAACTAACGCCGAGTTATTAAAATTTACGGCTCCGTTAATTAGGCGGTCGTGGTTAATATTAAGGCTGCCGGTAATGGTACCTCTTTCAAAACCAAGTAAACGATTACTTTCGCCGCGTAACAAAAAGGGATTAAACATAGGCAGCGGGGCGGCAAAGTGGCTTACATCTATATTAAAGCTTTCCTCGCTAAAGTTGGCGTTAGCAAATAAACTAAGGCCGTCTTTATTAAAAATATTTAAATTTAATTGTTGGGCGGCTAAATTTAAAAAAACATCTAAATCGATACCTTCACGGCCGGTTAGCCTAAAGTTGTGGCCTTGCCGAGCAATGGCGATACGGCTGGCCGAAAAAGCAGTACGGCCCTTAACTTGTAAAGAACCCATCTCTACTAAGCCCGAAAAGTTATTATTTAAAAAAGAGTTAAAGCTGGAAGGGCCGCTGGGGTTGTCTTCTTGTAAATAAAAAGCCAGCGAAGTACGGTAATAATTAAAAAAGTGACCAACTTCGGTACTAAACCTAACAAAATTTTCGTTAAAATCGGCCACAAAACTGCCGCCATAGGTAAGCCATACCCCATATTGGGCGCTAATGCTATTAAGGGCCACTCTGGCGGGGCTATAGTTAAAGCCGGTATAAAATTGTAAACGGTTGTTGTTAAACCAGCCGCTCACAGTAACATCTCCTAAAGCAGCTAGACCATCGGAGTTATCTACCGTTAAGTTAAGTGAAGCAAGGCCGTCTAGCTCGGGCACATTTAGTCTTGTTAAAGGAAAATTTTGTACCACTAAGTTACCGGCAAAAATATCGGTGTAAAAAACCTGGGCACGGTAAAGCTCGCCTTGCCCGCCGCTTAAGGTAACTAAAGCCTCGTAACCGTTTGCTAAGCGGGTGTAATCGGCGCTGCCGCTAAGCTGCGAAATATTATCGCTAAAAACTATTTGGTTAATACGGCCACTATTTAAACCAAAGTTGCCGTCGTTAAGCTGAATATTTAACTGGTTGTTATTAAGCCGCAAATAGTGCAAAGCAGCGCTGCTTTCTTGGCCGGCCAGCTGTGCCTCTGCCGAAAAGTTAAGCAGTAAATCGCCGCCAATAACCATATCGTTAATGCCGGCCTCTAGGGTATTTTGTAAAGTATCAAAACTGATATGGCCGTAATTATAGTCGATATTTAATAAATTATCGCTAAAATTGCCGCTAAAAGGGTAACTTAGTACATCGGTTATCAAGTTGCCGGTAAAGCTGGGCTGTAAACTAACGGTACTGTTTAAATTAAGACCCAAACCAAAGTTACCGTATAATAATTGTAAGTTATGCAAGCTAAAATTATTATTGTTAAGGCTAAAAGCTAAACTTAAACTTTGGTTATCGCCCGCCGTTAGCTCTATATTATACCCATCTATATTAAATTGGCTGCCAACTAAGCTGCCGTTAATATTGTAGCTAAGGCTAAGGTTTTGCACAAAAGCCGGCAGCAAGCCGTTTAAAAAACTTAAATCTAGCCTGCTGGTAAAAAGGTTAAAGTTGCCTATGCGGCTGCTTACATCGTAATGAGCAAAAAAGCTTAGAGGCACCGGATTACTTACTTGATTAAGCTGGCTGCTAACGGTATAAACATTATCATCAAAATTAAAAATAGTTAAAGCTTGGGCTAAATTTTGGCCGCCTAAAGTAATGGCGCCCGTTTGCAGTTCTAGGTGGCTATCGTGGTTAATAAAGTTATTTACCACCCTTAAAGGTTCGTTATTAATGGCGGTTTGTAAAATTAACGTACCGCTGGGAAAAAAATTGGTTAAATCTATCTCGCCGTTAAAGCTGGCTAAATGCTGGCCATAATTAACATTAAAATTTCTTACCTGTGTTTTAACGTTGTTGCCGGCCATATTGAGGGTAAGGTTAAGCGGGTTATGATTAAGCATAAGCTGCGCTTGGCCATCTAGGTCGTAAATAGCTAAGGCGGCTTCGTGGTAATATAAAAAGGAGGCCGAACCATCAAGGAAAGAAAAAGACGAAACCATATCTTGTAAGGTAATATCATCAAAGCTAAAAAAATCGTTAATAACAAAATTGCTGGCCGAAAAATAACCAAAGAGGGTTTGGCTTAGGCTATCAATACGTATAAGGTAATCCAGCGGCAAATGGTCGATGTTTTTACGTACCTCTAGCAAATTGCCGCCCCATAAAATATGTAAGCCCTGATTACCCAAAAATAAAAAATTAGAGGCCACATTGTTGGCTGAAAGCTGGAAATCGCCCATACTTAAGTTGCTGGTGGTAAAGCCGCGCGCATTAATAGCCCCATTAAGGGTAAAAAAATTATTAAAATTAAGGTGTACGCCGGCGGTAAGGGCTAAGGTAAGCCTATCGTAGGTGGTAGGGGCAATATTTAGCAGCAGGTCGTTTACTTCAAACAGTCCGCTGGCCGTTGTATAACTAACATTAATGTGGCGGCCGGCAATTAACAGCGGCGGTAAAATATGGTCTATCTCGGCATTTAACGTAGCAAATAAATTATCAAAAAATAGATTAAGGTCGAAGATGGGCTCGCCGCCGGCTAGTCGGTCGATAAGCGTATCGTCTTGTTCGTTAAGAGCAATATTAACCACATGAAAATCGGCCCTGTTAACACCTACCGAGCGGATAATCTCTAAAGCGGGGCTTTGCCCAAACAATAACGGCCACAGGTTAAAAGCAAAACGCAGGCGGTTAATATTTAAGGTAAAGCTATAAGGTTCTTCGCGCCGCTCTATTAAGACATTACGCAGCTCGAAGTAACTTAAAAAGGCGCTAGAGGTGTTCTCGAAGGTAATAAAAATATTATAACGTTCTTCGATGGTGCTAATAATACGGTCGCGCTCAATATTAAGGCGGTGGCTAACATAAAGCTGTAAAGGAACTAAAATTAACAAGATAAAAGCTACAAAGGCAGCTATGGTAATAACTGCCTTTTTATGTTCCGAAAGTTCACGCCAAGCTTTTTTTTTCATTTAGCCCCATCGTTTATTAAAAATGAATGGTTAAGGTAGCAACCTGAAGGGGCGTATTAACCCGCTCGGTAAAACTAGCTAACTGTACAATACTTAGTAAACGGTTATCAAGCATAGTATTACCGCTACTAGTTATAATGGTTGTATCTAAAATACGGCCATCGCCGGTAATAGTCAACTCTATTGTAACATTTTTTTGTAAGGCGGTAAAGTTATCCGGTAAATAAAAGTTAAAGTTAGGCCATTCCCTAAAGCTGCGTCCCGCCGCATTAAGTACTAACGAGCTTAGCTGAAAACTTTGCGGTACAACCGGTTCGGCCGCCGGTAAAGGTGGCGGAGTAACAGGCAGCACCGGGTTAGCAGCCGCTGCGTTAGCTATGGGGGCAGGGCGGGTTGCCGGTGGATTGGCCGGCCTAGCGGAGCTAACAGGCGGTACAACGTTACTCACTATAGCCGGCCCGTTAATAATAGGCTGAGAACTGGTTATGGCTTCGTCGGGTTCTTCGGTTGGGGCTACAGCTGCCGGAAAGGTAATAATAGTAAGATAAGGGCTGGCACTGCTTAAAGTTAAAGCCGTATAGTAGTTGGTTTGCGGTAAATTAATAAGCAGAATAGCGGCCAAAAAAACTAAATGCACCAAAAGCGAGCTAACAACGGCCAGCCATAAAAATGAGCGGCGGCGCGCCTTTTTATGGCGAATGGCCAAAGGTTTTAGGCTGCGGTTAAGGTATTTGTAAGGCCGTATGTAAATATTACTCATCTTTAATTACCTAAATGTTAATTAGCGGCTAGCTCTTCTATAGCTAAACTAATATTATAAATATGCCCGGTTTGGCTTATTAAATTAATAATATTAATAAGCCGGCCATAACTTACTTCGGGGCTGGCCACTAAAATTAACTGGGCCGGGCCGCCATCTACCGTTAGCTGCTGAAGCTTGCCGGTAAAATCTTCTAACAAAACTACTTGGTTATCTATTTTAATTTCGTCATCTATATTAACGATGATAGATTGACTTGTATTGACCGCCTCATCACCAAACTGAAAGCTGTTGTACTCGGCCGGCCGAGCGTTCATTAACAAAAAAAAGAGCACGATAAAAATTATATCGAGTAAAGGGGCCAGCGGTAAGCTAAGCTGTGTTTTAAGGCTGCTTTTTAATTTGTTATTCATAATTTTTATTATAAACGACTACCTTTGCTGCTTAAAATTTCGGCTATTAAGTTGTTAAGCCTATCAACCTTACGGCCAATAACTTCGGCAAAATAATGATACGCTAACAAGTTGGGGATAGCTGTGGCCAGTCCGGCGGCAGTAGTAATAAGGGCTTGGCCGATACCGCCGGCCAGTAAATAGGGGTTGCTGCTGCCGGCCCGGTAAATAGCATTAAAGGCCACTATCATACCTACAATCGTACCTAGCAGGCCGATTAAGGTGGCAATGTTAGCAATAGCCGCTAAAAAAGAAACACGGTTTTCCATTAAAGTGATACGATTGCCGGCAATAATCTCTAGCCGCTGCCTTAACACATCGTCTAGTAAAAAACGGTTTTCGATGGCATAACGCAAAACGGCCCGCTCGGCCGAGTTATGCGCCGTTCCTAGCGCCTCGAGCGCTTGTTCATTTTTCCCCTGGGCATAAAGCGAACCGGAGCGGCGGGTAACTTCGTTATCTTCTTTGATAGAATAAAAATAAAAAAAACGCTCTATCATAATAATAACACTTATAAAAGATAAAACAAAAATAGGCATTAAAGCCGGTAAATTATTACGAATAAGCTCTAGCATATCTATACTATCGGCAAGTTGCTAACCGAAAACTGAAAGGTGAAAAAAGGCAATTTAAAAAATAAGAAGTAAGAGTTAAAAAATTTTATTTCTTATTTTTTAGCTGTTAGGATATATTTTTGCTAATGAATGGATATATAATGTAAAAGTAAGAGAAATTAAGCACGCCTATATATTAACCGGCAGCACAAAATTTTTTATAGTTTTACAAATAGTAAACTCTTGCAATGTATAACTTTTACTTATTGGCCAAATATTTAAAAAATTAAGCGTTATAATGCCTTTACAAAATAAAGGTATTACTATATACTATGATTATTCTGAGAGGGTGTTATGATAAACTATAAGGCATCACAACTGGAGAAAGATTTAATCGCAGGTGTTTACAAAGAAGAACGGTATTCGGATAACTTTATCCCCGTTTTAGAAAGGCTTTGGTCTATCTACCAACAGCATGATAATTTTTATGAGGTACAAATAAATTTGCTTTGGCCTTATGTTAATAAATATAGCAATTACATACAAGATGAAGCCGACAGGCGCACCAGCCCATTAAAGTTAGAAAGTTTTGGTACAGTTTTTTGCAATTTAGGCGCCATAGCCAACAGCGCTAATATTTCTAATTTAGAAGAACGTATAGAGTTACTCATTATCTCTTTAGAAAAATCGCCTTTAAAAGAAGATATTTCTTTTAAGTATAAAAAATATCAATTTTATTATTTTAAGCAATTAGTTAAACGCATGTTATAGCTAATTGGTTAATAAAGTTATTTTACACCCTGTCATTATGTTATGTAGATAAAGGATAGAAAATGCAATTAAATTTACGGGCTAAAAATGTATTACTTATTTGCGGCAGTATTATGCTGGTTTTTATTTTAGGTTTTTCTATTTTAAGCAACTCTGTTTACAGAAGGGCCTATGCCGAAAGTTTACGGCTAGCCGAAAGTAACGCTGAAAAGGTTTCTAATTTTATTAACATTGCGGCAACTGTTAATATGATGATGTCCGAAAGCTTATCAAACAGTATAGAGGCTGCTATTAAAACCTTTGAGCCGGCCTTGCGTGATAAATTTGTTGAAACCCGAATAGGAATAGAAGCTACCGATATGGCAGGAGCATTCGATTTTTTATTTATTATCTTAGAGGCGGGGGTATTAGATGGCTCTCATACCGGTAGCTGGTTTGTGGATAATAGCGGCCGCTTTTTTAAGGGGGTTGATGGTAATGGCCGCATAAACAACAACGGCCTTGATGGAAACTTTGGGCTGTATCAGCAGGTTAGGCAAAGTAACCGCATAGAGTTAATCGACCCTTTTATTTTTAATAATGAACTTTATGTAGCCATGGCTGTACCTATCCATGATGAACAAGAAAATTTTGCGGGCGTGGTGGCCGCCGGCATTAAAATGACTACGTTGCAGCAGGCTCTTATTACGGTGCAAAACACCATGCAAATTGATGACGCTTATGGTTTTATAGTAACCAGTGGTTTTATAAGCATACCCGGCCTTAGAGGAGCCGAGCCGACGGCAATTAGAAATTTATTTGAGGCCGATATAGTTAGGCGCATAGAGCAAAACCTTGTTAGGGGCGAGGACATGTCGGCACAGTTTTATAACAGCCGTACCGATGAAAGAAGCCTGTTAGTGTTGGTTCCCTTTTTACCTTTTGGGATAGAGGTGGGTGATGGCTGGATGGCCGGCTATGTTTTGCCTATGCGTGTGGTTACGGCTTCGGCCTACAATATTATTACCGTACTCGTTCTTATTGGGGTAATTATTATCATTGTAAGTAGCCTTTTGGTTATGTCTACGATTAGCCGTATAGTAAAGGTAATTATTACCAATAAAGATTATTTAGATAACCTAGCTGCCGGCGATATGACCTTTAAGATAGATAACAAACTTTTACAGCGCAGCGATGAGATTGGGGTAATGACTCGTTCGGTGGCAGCGGTAGAAAGTCGTTTGGCACAAGTGGTGGGCGATACCAATAAAATAGTAGCAATTATTGAGCATACAGCCACCGAAATTCATAGCGCCAGCGGGATAATATCAACCTCTAGCAGTGAGCAAGCAGCCAGCACTGAAGAGGCGAGCGCCAGTGTAGAAACAATGAGCAGCGCTATAACGCAAAGTGTTAATAATGTAAGCCATACCGAAAAAATTGCCAAAGAAGCGGCCAATAAAGCCACGCAAGGGGGTATTACGGTAAACCAAACGAGTGAAGCTATGAAAATAATTGCCGAAAAAATTACCATGATTGAAGGCATAGCTAAGCAAACTAATTTGCTGGCCCTTAATGCTGCTATCGAGGCGGCTCGGGCCGGTGATAATGGGCGCGGCTTTGCCGTTGTCGCCGGCGAGGTGCGTAAGCTGGCCGAGCATACGGCGTTTAGCGCTGCCGAAATTAGCGAACTGTCTAAAAATGGTTTAACTTTGGCTCAAAGTGCCGGCGAGTTAATTAATGCTATTGTACCGCAAATACAACAAACCGCTCAGCTTATTCGTGAAGTAGCGGTTGCCGGTAAAGAGCAGCGCAATAGTATTGAACAATTTGATAAGATGATGCAGCTGGATATAGAAACTACTCAACGTAATGCTTCATCAAGTGAAGAGTTATCTGCTAGCGCCGAACTGCTTAAAGAGCAGGCTAAAAAGCTAAAGGGAATGATGGCCTTTTTTAAGGTGAGTGCAGAAGAGGTTAGGTTAGAGTATAAAAGTTAGCTAAGGAGCTCTTTCAAAAAAAATAGAGTATTACTATAAAAGAAATTTTATTTCGTGCTTTTTGTGTCTTTCGTGGTTTATTCTTATTTATTTTTGGAGTATATCAAAACTTAAAGTTAAACCGGTAAAGCTTCTTACCGCTATACTTGCCTTGTTACGATAGATAGTCTCTTCATAGTGGCCGCTACTATTAAGTAGATAAGTATAAACTAAGTTTGGGCTACGCACTACCCAATATTCTTTAACACCGGCCCGTTGGTATTGTTCGCGCTTATCGCTTAAATCAAAGCCACCGGTGCTGGGTGAAAATATTTCTATAATAAAGTTAGGAGCGCCGATAATTTTTCTCTCTGTGTATTTTAATTTATCACATAGCACTAGTAAATCGGGGCAATAAATGGTGTCTTCATCGGGGAAGAGCTGCACATCAAAGTCGGGGAAAACCCAGCACTCACCATCTTTAAAGTGGTACTCTAACTGGCTGCCTAGCTTTAAAAGTAGTCGTTGGTGGCTGCCGCTAGGTGAGGGCGACATAAGGAGTAACCCATCTTCAAGCTGATAACGCAAACCACCTTCTTCGGTAAGGCGGTTATAATCTTCTATCGTATAATAAGATTGAATTGGTAACCCACTCATTTTAATTCTTGTTTTTTTAATTATTCACTCTTAATTTAAAAGACTTAACACCATTTGGCTGCGTTGGTTCGCCTGCGCTAACATCGCCATAGAGGCCTGCATTAAAATATTCTCACGCATAAGGTCTACCATTGCTCCGGCCATATCAAGGTCGCGGATTTGGCTTTCGCTAAATTGCATATTTTGGCTGGCGTTCATTTGGCTATTTACTAAAAGTTCTAAGCGGTTTTGAAAAGCTCCTAAATTAGCCCGCTCGCGGGTTACTACCATAAGCGCCCCATCTAGCATACCAATGGCACTGTTGGCATTATCGGCCGTAGCCACCGAGACACCGCCTTCGCCAAAGGCGCCGGCTAGGCCAAGCCCTACTACCGACATATCGTTTAGATTTACGCCAATACGTTGGTCCATATTGGCCCCAATATGAAAACTGGCCGCTATACCGCCGTTATTGCTAAAGCTGCCGTCAAAGAGGGTAAGACCATTAAATTGCGATTGCTCGGCTATACGATTAAGTTCTTCAAAAAGCTGATCAACTTCGGCCTGAATACTGGCACGGTCAAACTCGCTGTAAATACCGTTGGCAGCTTGCACCGCTAGCTCGCGCATACGTTGCAAGGCCTCTGTGGTGCCTTGTAAAAAACCTTCGGCGGTTTGTACAAAGCTAATACCATCGTTAGCATTACGTACGGCTTGGTTGGTGCCGCGTATTTGCGCCCGCATTCGTTCGGAGACGGCAAGACCGGCGGCATCGTCGGCCGCTCTAGTAATGCGCAAACCACTGCTAAGCTGGCTTATTGTATGAATTTGCCGGCTATTTACCATATTTAAATGGCGGTTAGCATTAATAGCGCTTAGGTTATGGTTAATTATCATTACTCGTCTCCTTTGGCTTATAGTATACTATAATTTACCTTAGTATTCAAGGTGTTTATGCTCTTTAGTATAATTAATCGGCCGAAAAGCTTGTAAAAAGCACGCAAGTAATAAAAGTTAGCTCACTATAATGAGCATAGCTGCTCTTCATTTAAAAAGCTCAAGCCGGTTGAACCCGCTTGAGCTTTTTAAATGAAGTTTTTACAGGGCAGCTTATATGCCGCTTGCAACATTTGTATTGCCGCCGTTATTCCCACCACCCGGATTTCCTCCGGGTCTACTACCGCCGCCGCCGGCATCGTTAGCCAAATTCATACCGGATCTTCCTTCAATTAAACTAGCAAAGACAGGGCTAACGCCTAACAGTAACGTTACCAGTAATACTGCGCATACTTTTTTCATTAAATATCCCCCTTAAAAAATTTATAAACTATACTATAACATAGTTCATAGGATTGTCAACAAAAATATAAAAATATTTATATAATTTTTATTATAAGTATATAATCTACTCTTGACAACCCTATCTTTTGGTGTTAAACTAAAATACTAATTAATAAATATTAGTTAATCATAGTTCTTAATGGGAGATACAATGAAAAAAAGAGTTTCGTTACTGGTTTTATCGGCTATATTTTTTGCCTGTAATAGTTCTGCAAGCTTTAACGGTACTACCTTTGTTTTTGCCAGCAACAGCTTTGCAGACAACACCCTAGATCCACTTCTTAGTCTTAATAATGAAACAACTAGCCGAATTGTCTTTACAGCTTTGTACGAGGGTTTACTTCGCCGCGATCAGGCCGGTAATATTATTCCTGCCATTGCCGAAAGCTGGCATATTAATGATAGTCACACTACTTTTACTTTTAGCTTACGGCCTAATTTAAGCTTTAGTAACGGCCAGCCTATTAATATGCGTATGATTATTTTAAATTTTACTCAGTGGATACGGGGATGGGAGGCATTTCCCACTATTCAAATTATCGATGAGCTCACTTTCTCTATCCATTTTAATCGACCGTTTAGAGGTTGTGGGAATGACGTTTGTAATGGGGGATTATCGTTTATCTAACGCCTTTTTGAGCGGTGAAATTGATTGGGTATCGGCCAACATCTATCTTCCCTCGCCAGATAACCCCGATGAGCTTAGCTTGCGTAACCAGCATCCGCACCGCCATTGGGCAGCTACTTTAAATACCTATTATGCAGCTATTAACCACGAATGGCCCTTAAATGATGTGCGGGTGCGGCAAGCCTTAACCTTGGCTATTAACCGCCAAAAGGTAAGCGAGGTTATAGTGCCGTCCACTATGGTGCAAGGGGTAATGCCTACACTTATTACTAACTATCCGCACCTTAGCACTTGGCCGGCTAATCCCGATTTGTTTAACCCCACTTTAGCTAGGCAGTTACTGGCAGAAGCCGGGTTTCCGGGCGGGGAAGGGTTACCCGCTCTTACCCTTATGAGTGTAGCAGGCGGCGGCGTGCCGGCCTTTAGTTATGCCATTGCTCAAAGTTGGCGTGATGAGCTGGGCATGGAGATAGAGGAGATAGGGTTATCTTATGCAGATTATTTAGAGCAAAGGCATACCAGCCATCTTTATTTAGGCAATATAATTTCTAGCGTGCCCGATTCCTTAGTGTTTATCGCTTATTTTAATGGAAATTATATTCGTACTCCTTACTCAAGCCCGCATTTTACCAGTTTATTACGGCAAATCTTTGCCGCCGCTACCTTAGAAGAACGTATGGCTTTAACGGCTTTAGCCGAAGAGCTCTTTGTTGTGCAAGATCAAGCGATTATACCCCTTGTTAGCGATATGTATAGGGCAAATATTATAGACCTTGAAAGATGGAGCGGTTTTGGGTTAAGGAATAATAGTGTTTTAAATACTTGGGTAGGTATAAGGGTAAGAGAGGAAAATTAAAAGGTAGCTATCCATCTATAGGTACTCAATATTTAACGCAAAGTTACACCCACAGACTAAATTTTTAAATTTTAGCTTTACTTTAACCGCAAGCTATGCTAAACTAAAACTATGAAAAAAATATTAACTATAGCTTTATTACTAATAGCCATAAACGCACAAGGGCAAGGGTTGCCGGTAGCGGCAAATGCTACTTTAGCCAGTTTGTTCCCTGATGAAAATTTAAGGGCGGTGGTGGCGGAGGTATTGGGGCCGAATGCCGGGTTAATAGGGCAGAGGTTGAGTGATGAGTTGGCGAGGATTGACGGACGATTAGATGCAAGTAGCAAAAATATTAGAAATGCTAGCGGTATTGAGTACTTGTTGGGTTTAACAAGGCTTAATCTAAGCTATAACTTTGACTTACTACATATTAATTTGAGCCACAATATCAAGTTAATTCACCTTGAAGTATCTTACACTGGATTAAGCAATATTGATGTAAGTAATCTTAGTCAGCTCATGTCTATTGGGCTATTTAGAACTAATGCCACAGTAACTATAGGACCAAATAATCACCCTCTTCTTGATATAGATTTCTGGCAATAAAATACAGAATATCACCCCATAACTTGTTCATAATAAGCTATGGGGTGTGTGATTATCTATTCAAAATATTCACGACGATTATCGTGATCACCCTCTTTAACATATTTTTCGGTAGTTTGAGGATCTGGATCCCAAGTCGTAAAGCCTCTTTCACCTTTGGTATCGGTTAAAGTAAAGTGGTTACCTGTACTATTAGTAAATGTGGTTTTATGTCTATGCCTTATAAAACGGCTACTAGTATAATCACCAAGAAATTGATGACTAGGCGAGCCAGCTTCACTGCCAATTAGTTTCTTCATAGCAGCTTTTATAGCCATATCACCATTTTGAACTAAACAACTAATCTGACCATTATTCCTAATTCCAGTAAAAATATACTTTCTGCTATTTACTGTAGCTTGCCAATCTTTTACCTTTTCCCAATCATTTGTTACTCCATTGTCATAAAGTTCTTTAATTTGCGTTGCAGTTAAATTTTTCCCTGCTACTATCTCTGCCATAGCCTGACATACTCGTAAATTACAACCATATAACCCTATAACATTATTTTCTGATGCCACCTCTGTTTGTAACAGCAGTTTAAACACGCTTTCCTCTCTATCATTTTCATCTACCACTGTCTCTCCTCCTCCATTATTATCAGTTTCATTGTTATTATCATTAGCATTATCTTGGCCATTTTCATTGCTACCAGTTCCATTCAGTAAAAAGCTCTTAAACCTGCTTCTAATATTAATCACTTTAGCTTTTTGTGTGGGACTAATCGGTAACAATCCTTCGCTCCTACTCGTTACCGTTAGTAACTCCAGTACACTCAATAGCTCATCAAATAAGCTTAACAGCTCCTCATTGCCATTTCTTACAGCAAACCTGCCATTCTCGGCTAACGTTATTCCTCCTTTCTCATTTTGTAAGCTCATTAAGCCCTCTTCCGTCAAAGCCAGAGAGCTCTCCCCATTACTAATCTCTAACACCCCCTCTTTAGGTGAAGGAGCCTCTCTCATAGTTCTCTCTCTATCCGGCCGCGCCGGGTTTAACGCCATGCCTACAAGCGCTATGCCATGATTTAAATCATGTCTTGGATGCTTGATTTTCTCTAAGTTAGGGTCGTTACTTC
>WRBN01000023.1 GCA_009784515.1 Spirochaetaceae bacterium
CACCGTAACTTTAGTTAATTATTTAAAAAATAACAACTTATTAGAAAAAGCCGAAGGAGTGGCTTACATTGCTACTTTGGTAGACAACGCTCCGTCATCGGCTTATTTAAAGCAATATGCCGAAATTATCGCCGAACTGGCCTTAAGGCGGCGGCTAATTAACATTGCCGGTAAAATTGATAGCAGCGCCCGCGATGAAGGCAAAAAAATTGATGAAATCCTTGAAGATATTGACAAAGCTTTATATGGCCTTAACCGTAAATTAAACGATTATAAACCTTCGTCAGAGCTTGTTAAGGCCACCATCAACACCTTAGAAGAACGCAAAAACAGTAAAGCTTTGTACACCGGTATCCCCAGCCGTTTTACCCGCTTAGATGACATGTTAAGCGGCCTGCAAAATGCCGAAATGATTGTGATTGGAGCGCGCCCAAGTATGGGCAAGACGGCTTTTGCTCTGTCTATCCTCGATAACATTGTAACCCGGCAAAACGATGAAGTTATCGCCGCCGGCTTTTTTAGCCTCGAGATGAACGGCGAGCTGCTGGTGCAGCGGCTTATTGCCTCACGCGCCCGTATCGATGGCAACCGTCTTAAACGGCCTAACCTGCTCTCCACCAAAGACTGGGCGGCGATGGACGATACCGCCTCGTTACTTTACGAAGCTCCCATTTTCTTTGAGGATACACCCAATATCTCCCTTAACAATCTACGCAGCCAAGCCCGGCGTATGAAAGCTAAAGAGAATATTAAAATACTTTTTATCGATTATTTAGGACTTATCACCGTTGAAGAACGTACTTTGCCGCGCCATGAGCAAATGTCGCTGGTAAGCCGCAGCATTAAAGGACTGGCGCGCGAGCTTAATATCCCCATTGTCGTAATGGCACAGCTTAGGCGCGATGCCGAAGGTAATGAGCCCGGCTTGGCCGATATTCGCGACTCGGGCAGTATCGAACAAGATGCCGATGTGGTAATGTTTTTACATCGTCAACGTCCTAAAGGTGATGAAGAAAGTTCATCTGAAGAACTGTTGGAGACACAGCTGATTGTGGCTAAAAACCGTAATGGCCCGGTAGGCACAATTAGGTTGGCCTTTACACCGCGTTTTGTGCGTTTTGACAACCTAGAAAGAGATTAACTATGCTTAGCTTTAACGAGGCCAATAAATTATTGGTTAAAGCCGGCTTAGCCTTACCGCAGGAAACGGTGCAAAAACTTATTTTACACGCCGAAGAGGTAGAAAAGTACGGGCAGCTATTAGGTTTAACCAAAGCCAGCGGCCGCGAGTTATGGCTAAAGCACACTATAGATAGTCTATTAGCCTTAAATTTTATCGACGGTTTAAACCCACAAACTATCTTAGATGTAGGCAGCGGAGCCGGCTTTCCGGGCTTACCATTGGCCATAACCCGCCCAAACATACAATTTACTCTAGCCGAACGCAAGCAAAAAAGGTTAAGTTTTTTGCAGGGAACTATCGCTTTACTCAATATTGCAAATACAAAATTAATAGATGATATTTACAATTTTAACGGAAAAGTTGATGTCATTACCTTTAGAGCCTTTAGCCCTATCACTTTAAAGTTGGTAGATAGCCTTAAACCTTATTGTAAGCAGTTAGTAGCCTATACTGGCCGCTTAACTACCGCCGGCGAGCAGGCCCAAAGCCTTCACAAGGCCGGCTTTACAGCTAACACCGTTCCTTTAATTACCACGAATGAAGAACGAACTTTATTGTGGGTAAACTTTTAAAGAAAAAAGGTACTTAACGTACCTTTTATTTTTCCATTAACCTCTTAATGGTAGCTAAAGTTTGCACCTCTAAGCTTGGCTTATTTTTACCATTACGCAGAGGTTTAAACATACGCCTTTGTTTGTAACTTTCATCTTTCCTGCGGTGTTTAGACATAATAATTCCCCTTTAAACCAGCCAACTGTCGGATTCGAACCGACCACCCACGGATTACAAATCCGTAGCTCTACCAAATGAGCTAAGTTGGCTTGTCTTTTTAAGCATATTAAGCTATTATCGGGGTTATGTCAAGGGCTAGTACAAAAATTTGGCTAACCGGCGCCAATGGCTTACTGGCTAAAGCCCTTAAAACCGAGTTAAGCGATTATCCTCTTCTCACCACCACGCATAAAGAGCTGGATATTTGCCATATTAATAAATCTAAAAATTTTATTACCAATAATAAAATAAATATAATTATAAACTGCGCCGCCTTTACCCAAGTGGATAAAGCCGAACAGCAGCCGCAGTCGGCTTATGCCATTAACAGTTATGCCGTTAAAAATTTAGCTTCATTAATGGCGCAGCAAGGAGGAAAGATTATCCACTTTAGCACCGATTACCTCTTTGACGGTCTAAAAGAACAGCCTTACAATGAAACCGATAGGCCTAAACCGTTAAATATTTATGGCCATAGCAAGTTACTAGGCGAGCGCTATTTGCATAAAATTTGCCCAAATTCGGTAACTATCCGTACCTCGTGGTTATATGGCGATGGTGGCAATTCTTTTGTGCATAAAATTTTAAAGCAATTAGACAAACCGCAGATTAACGTGGTGGCCAATCAGCTGGGCAGCCCTACTTACGCTAATTCGCTCGCTAAAGTTATTCCTTATCTTTTAGAGAGTAATTTAAGCGGTATTTTTCATTATAGCGCTTTTGGCACCACATCGTGGTATAACTATGCCTGCGAGATTATGAAGCTAACGTCCCCTAACCAGCTTTACAAATTAACTCCTATTAACGGCAGGCAACTAACGCAAGCAAAGCGTCCTTTTTGTAGTGTTTTAGATAAGAAGAAAATTTTAAAAACTTTACCGATTAAAATTAACGATTGGCAAAGTGAGCTTACTGCTTTTTTAAAAGCGGCCAAGCTTTATCCTTAGCGCTAACTATCGGCCGGCTTAGCGGCCAATTAATAGCCAAAGCCGGGTCGTTGTAGTAAATGCCGGCCTCTGCTTCGGGGTTATAGTAATTGCCGCACTTATAATAAATTATGGCATCTTCTAAAGCCGCATAACCATGCGCAAAACCGGCCGGCACATAAATAGCTTCGCCGGGCTGCAAATAAACGCTATAAACTTTACCGTAATAAAAACTATCGGCCCTTAAATCTATCGCCGCATCAAAGATATGACCGGCCAGTAAAAAAATTAATTTACTTTGGGCATAAGGCGGCAATTGGTAATGCAAACCTCGTAGAACATTTTTGTAGCTTTGGGCATAATTATCCTGTACAAAGGTATCAATTATGCCGATATGAGCAAAGGTATTAGCACGGTATAATTCAGCAAACAAACCACGCTCATCGAGGTGCTGTATATTTTTTATTAACTTTAAGGCGCCATCTTCATTAATATTGACAACGTTCATCTATTCGTGAGCAAGTTCGTTCAGCTTAGCCTCTACCTCACCTAACCTTTCAGTTAGTTTTTCAAGGCTCTTCTCAATGCGTCTCTTCTCGGCTTCAAGCCGTTTTAAATTTTCTTCCGGTTTAACTTTATGCTCACGGATAAAACTGCGCGCCTCATCTTGGCTTTTGCCCTCTTGCAGCATTTCTTCCACAAACTGCCTCTGCTCGGGGTCTTTTAAGCCGGAGGCAATTTTCATATTATCAAAACCGATTTTGGGGTCAATGTCTAAGGCAAAAACCTTCATAATCGATTTAGCTTGCCCGCGCTGCATAGTAAGCACCCGCTCGACATAATCTTCAAAACTGGTTTGGTGGCGCTGACATAAATCGAGAGCTTCAATTAACAAACGGCCAAAATCTTTCATTAAATTGCCGTTCTTAGCTAAATATTGCTCTTTAATTTTTTTAGTAAGCTCCACAAATTCGTGCTCGCTATCAAAAATATTTTTATAAAGTTTAATTTCTTCAGCTTTATTTAAAAGACCATGCAAAATAGTACGATAGGCAATGGTATGGGCGCGTTTAGCGCTTGGCCGCTCGTAATTTGGACTGTTAAAATGCACATGGTGAGCATATTCGTGAATAGCGGTGTACAACAAACTATTGTCGTCTTTAAAATTTAAATTATGAATTAATATTTCCATAGTTTCCGGCTTGTAAAGGCCATTCACTTTTTGACTGGTTTTACCAGAAAAAATAACACTAAACTCCGGCACATTGCTCTCTAAGCTTAATAAAGCTTGCTTAACATCGTTCTGATTCATTAAGTCCCCAAATTATATTTAATTTGCATATTAATTATTTCGTCTATCATCGAATGCGTAGCCAACGAAACATTGATAAATTCTACGGCTAGTTCTTTTTCGTCGTTACCTTCTTTTACACGCAAAATTTTAACATCTACATAAAATTGAAATTTACTTTCCGGCGTATTAAATTTTACAAATAACGACACCATTTCGTTTTGCTCAAAACTCTCGCTGGCCGCACAAGTTAAATAGGCCCCGCCGGCCGAAATATTTAATATTTTAGCCTCGATATTTTTACGGCCGTTCTTACGTGATATACGCAGCTCCAGCGGCCAATCAACCCGCTTAAAGGTACGTAAAACCCCTTTAGCTTCCTCTAAAACATGGGTTATATCCTCAAGGGTGTTGGCGTTTTTAATGCTAAGTTTACGCGCTACCTCTTCGTTTTGCCAATAAATTACCGGTAAGGCCGGGTTTAGTTTATACAAAGCCGAAGCTACGGCGCTAATTTCATCGAGGCTGCCGGAAATTATTAAAGCAAAGGTGGCCTCTTGCTGGTCGATAAAAAAACTAAAAACATCGTTACGGTGCTGCAACTGATGGCAGCTATAAGGTAAATTAGCTAACTCTTTGGTTTGCTCGCTTAAAAATTTTTTCTCAAAATCAACTATCCCAACGGCTTTATAATTTTTAACCATTATAACCTCCTTACATAAAAGCAAACTCCAACAACAAAGCGCTATAACGTACCGTTAAATCGCCGGCATGGGCGGTTTCGGCACGCTGCCATACTTCATCACTAGGGTCTCCCCATAACCAACTGGGCAGCCAAACACCTTCATCGTTCATAGTCTCCAACAAATAAGAAAGACTTGCCTCGACATGGCCGGCTAAATCGCGATACAAAAAGGCGTTTTTACTGGGAGCAAAGATGACCGGTAAATCACCAAACTCTTCCCAATCTTCCACTTCTAACGAAATATTTTGTAAAGCTTTGCGCCTTAATTCTTCGCGCAGCTGCTCTTGCACAAGCGGCGGAACATTTTCATAAAAATACAAATAAGCTAAAAGCTCTTTAGAGGATAAATGCTCGGCCTTAAGTAAATAATCAACTGCCAGCTTGGTAAGTTCCTCGAGTTTTTCAAAATTAACTTTGTATTTATAAAAACCGCCCAATATTTCTACTGTAGGCACGGCCCAGCTTATCGCCATACTACCGTCTAACCAAGTAGAGTTTTCGTGCTGCATTTCTTCTTCGGGTAACGGCCGCCAGCCTTTGTAATTATCGTCATAACTATTTCTATAATAGTTAAAAGCTTTAAAGGCCATAGCGTTTGTATCTACCTTTATTTCTTCCATAATCCTAAAGGCTACCGCAGTACTACGCGGGTTAGAAAGGGCATAAACCATTTCCGGGTCTAGGCCGCGCCCAAAACCGCCATCACTATTTTGATATTTCTCCAGCTCGGCCAGCACCCGCTTACCGGTTTCATCACCCAACAGATAATTAAACCTAAGTAAATCTAAATTACGCCCTTTAGTTTGCAAATAATTACGTGTTTTTTCACGGGTATTTTCAACAAACATATATCCTCCCCATTAAAAGAAGCTAATCGAATCGTCTTCTTCAATATTAGTAACACTTACCGCCTCATCTTCGGCTTGCCCGGCATTTTGTTCAGCTTCAGATTGTTGCTGATAAATATTGTTTAACAGCTGCTTTTCATCATCGCGCTTATTTTCGGCCAGCAAGGTAAAGTAATTGGCCCCTTGCTTAATCATCGTAGCAATGTTATGATTTTTAGCCACCGCCTCACCGGCAGCGTTGGTTCTTTCTACTATTTCGCTGTTATCTTGCTCTACTTTATCCACCATTTTGCGCAGTTCAACGTCGGTTTTATTTAATTGGTCAATTATCTCGTAAGTTTTAGAGCCCGATTCGCGCATTTCTTCGGAACGCGTTTTTATCTGCATTGTAATACCATTGATACTGCTTAACGAATTAACAATTTCTTTACTGCCGCTATTTTGCTCAAAAAGAGCCTCTTTTACCACCGTTACCCGCCCGGTAAATTCATCGATAATTTGATGGATAGAGCCAAAACTTTCATCAACGGCTACTTGCGCTGTGGTAATCCGCTCGATAACCGAAAGGGTATCTTTTAAATTTTCATCGCTTATTTTCATTTGGTCCGACGAACTTTGGGCTAAATTGCGAATTTCGCTGGCCACAACGGCAAACCCCTTACCCAACTCACCGGCGTGAGCGGCCTCGATGGCGGCATTCATCGCTAGTAAATTGGTGCGGGCGGCAATATCGGCAATTATTTTATTGGTATTAATTAAGGCGGTCGATTTTTCTAAAATATCTTTAATAAATTTATTAGATTCTACTACGGCTTCGCGGCCCACATCGTCGGCCTTTTTAAGCAAGAGCATTGTTTTATTTACTTCGTCCATGTTACCATCAATGCTTCTGATGTTGGCGGCCAGTTCTTCTACCGCTACCGAAGACTGCGAAATATTGATAGTTTGCTCTTCTATCAATTTTACTACCGTATTAATACGATCGGCCGTTTCTTCTATATGTTCTTTGGCGGTGCCCTTTAAAGCGCTTTGCTTTTGGATAGCCGTGCGCATAGCATCGATACTGTTACTAATAATCATAACTTTATCTTTAGTAACCGCAACCGCCTTGCCGCTGGCCACACTATTGGCTTGCAGCTGAGTAGCGCCATCTTGCAAAGCCCCCAAAATAATACTTACCTGATTATCCACCTGCATTAAACGCTCATTTAACCGGTTTAACTCGTAAATAAATAATTTTTTATCGTTATACTCCGAAAAATCGCCTTCACTCATCGCTTCGCACTGCCTAACAACGGCATCAAGCGGTTTAAGCAAATAACGTTTAAGCACAAAAATTAAAGCAGTTGCTATAACTATAATAGAAAAGACAAAAAATAAGTTAGCCATCGTGGAACGGGCCACAAAATCGGAGGTATCTCCTACACTTATTAAAATAGCCCCTAAAGTTTGCAGCCGCTGCCCGGCAAAATATTGCCCGCTGCGCACAAAGTAAGAAACATGGCTGCCGGTAATATTAAAGATAGAACTTATATTGTCTTCGCTCAGCGCTCCAAGCGGATTTTCGCCCGGTGCATTAGAGCCCATTATCCCTCTGGTACTAGCATTAAAAAGATAGGTACGCCCGCTGGGGCTGGCTTGCTCGCCGGTATTTAATAACACAAAAAGGCTATTATAGTTAATAACGGCATGCAAAACGCCAACCAGCTGCCCCAGTACAAAAACGGGAGCCACAACGGCTTGCTCCAGCTGGCCGCTATTGGGATTAACATAAGGGGGAGTAACCATAGTAGAGGTAGACGGAGGCGTCCGCCTAGAAAAAGCCCCGTACCAAAAGGCGCCGTCATGGTTAAACCCCGGCGGCATAACTGGAGAGGCGCTGCTTACAAAGTAACGCGGATTATCGGTTCCCTGCAAAGCCGTTTCGACATAAGTAAAAGAAGCAATTAGCTCGCCGGTGCTGGATTGTAAAAAGGGCCTGATATTTTCGGTTTGTAAAGCCGGTATGGCCCTAGCTACCGCATCGGTTAACGCTATACCCCTATCAACAAAAGAATTTATATGGCTGGCAAAAACCCTAACGTGGCTTTCGGCGCTAACTTGCATATTTTGATTAATTAAATCTTGCTGCCTAAAAACCATTGCTAAAAACACCAATAAAATAACAACAACAGTAATTATAACCAGCGAAGTTAGCCTAACAGTTAAACCTTTCATATAAACTTCCTTAACCAACCATTTAAATAAATAATACTTTAAACTTATCGGCAAAAATTGGCATTATATGTATTAATGAAAGACAAAAAGCTAGCAAATTAACGGTAAAATGCCTAACTACTTTATACTAGATTGCCACCGGTGAGGATTGAACTCACGACACATGGATTTTCAGTCCATTGCTCTACCAACTGAGCTACAGCGGCTACAAAAGATAGTTTAGCCCAAACAGCCCGGTTGTGTCAAGATATTTTTAAAAAAAAGTTGCTTATTGTTTTAGGGAGGTTACTTGCCATTTGTGTCTTAATATGCTATGCTAACGGCTAATCTATGTCTTTAAAAACTTTAGTTATTTTTACCAATATCTTATTTGCTGTCATCATAGCCTCGTTATTTAGCGTACCGGTTATTTTACACTTATACACCGGGCTGTTTATTTCTTCTTTATTAACGATAAATTTTATTAGCCTAGCTTTTTTGCTGCCCTTTATAGTGGCCGTTAATCTTTATTTTTACCGTTACCGCACCTTTTTAGCTTTGCTTTTAAAAGAAGATTGGCAAACCCTTTATTTGTTTTTAACCGATACCCTGCTTAAACAGCAAAAAGTAAAGTTTTCTTACATAAAACATTATTTTTATACCGCCATTTATCTTAATGCTAATATAGAGCTTGCCGGCCTAGAGCAAGTTATCAGCCAAAAGCAACCTAAACTTTTAGCTAAAGTGGCTTACTTATTAACTCCCTTTTACCTTAGCCAAAGCGAGGCCGAACAAGCCGCTTGGTTTGCTAAAGTTACCCCTTTAAAATGTAAACATGCCGGCTATATTAGCTGGTGTTATGCCTTTTATTTAGTTAGTATTAAAGAATTAACCCAAGCCGAAGCTATACTTACTCCCCTATTGTTAAATAAGCAAAGCAAAGATATTGTTAAATTGATGGCGGCTTTTTTATTGGCCGGCTGCAATTATAACAATGAGCAAGCAGCGGCCGTTAAAACCGATTTAAAAAAACTAACCAAATTAGAATGGGATATTTTAATTACCAAAAAACTTAAAAAAGGCTATTTACAACTTTTTATGCTGCGCCCTTTTATTAATAGCGCTTTAAATTGGCTATACAGTAACTAACCCCATCATAAATTACCCGCCCAAAGTTTTTACCTTACTGAATTTTATAGCTTTAATCACCGATTAATAATAAACAGCTATGAAAAAAATTTTAGTAATTGTTTTGCTACTATCAACTTTAAAGGTACAAGCCGCCATTTTAATTTATGGGGTAATTAACCCCAACCCTACGGTGCGCGATTTTGAAGGCTATAATATTATAGAAGAAGTTTTTATGTCGGCTTTGTTTGAGCAAAATATTGTAAGCTTTAACGAACGTGATGGCCGGGCTAACTTTTACCTAGAAAATGCCCTGTATTCGGCCCGTTTAATGGGTACGTCTTTGGTTATTGTGTGGCAATTAAACGCGCATGTTTTAAGCGGCGCTCTTTACACGGCAGATGGGGCTAAACTGGCCGAAATAACCACCGAAGCGGCTAACCCTAGCCCCCATAACTTAACTTTAGCGGCTAATCAGGCTATTAACTATTTAATTAACAACCTGCCTTAAAAAGGAATACTAATGCGAAAGATTTACTTACTTTTTTTATTAATGTCTTTATCTTTTCCTCTTTTGGCTAATATCCCCAGTACGGTGTATCGGGGGACTTCCCAGCTTTTTACCGAACTTTACGAAGGGAAACCCGAAAGTGATGAGCTTTTTTTTGCTAAAGGCAGCTTCCCCGTAGGTACTATTATCGAGCTTAGGCGGCAAACGGCGGCCGGCGCTCTTATCGCGAACTTAATTATAACCGAAACCATCGATTTAGGCCCTTACACCTTTATCATTTCGCCGCAGGCGAGTAATTATTTGGGAATAAACCTAAGCCGCAGAACTAATATTCATCGCTTTGACGGCAGAGAGATACGGCTTTATTCCTCTTTATTTACCTCAGATTTTTTTACGGATAACGTCATCTTACCCGGTAACGAAACGCCGCCTCCGCCGCCGCCATCGCTGCCGTTCACTTTTTTTGACCCCTATATTGATGACCTCATTCCTTTAATTAGTGCGGTGGAAGATGCAAGATATTTACTGCCGTTAGATGATTATATCGATGAGCTGGTGCCGCTAACACCCGGCCTAGATTTTGATGACTTTGACGATTATATTGATGGCTTAATCCCACTAATCCCTCTGGAAAGTTTTGACGACTTAGATGATTACAGTGATAACTTAATCCCTTTAACGGTTATTGATAACTTTGACGGCCTTGACGATTATACCGATGGCTTAATCCCGCTAATCCCTCTGGAAAGTTTTGACGACTTAGATGATTACAGTGATAACTTAATCCCTTTAACGGTTATTGATAACTTTGACGGCCTTGATGACTATCTTGATGGGTTAACTCCGCTAATCCCTCTGGAAAGTTTTGACGACTTAGATGATTATAGCGACAACCTCATACCTTTAACGGTTATTGATAACTTTGACGGCCTTGATGACTATCTTGATGGGTTAACTCCGCTAATCCCTCTGGAAAGTTTTGACGACTTAGATGATTACAGTGATAACCTCATACCATTAACGGCTATCGAGGACTTTGACGGCCTTGATGATTATGCCGATGGTTTAATCCCGTTAATCCCCCTGGAAAGTTTTGACAACCTTGACGATTACAGTGATAACCTCATACCATTAACGGCTATCGAGGACTTTGACGACTTAGGTAGTTATATCGATGAGCTAATACCGCTAACGCCTGCGGATAACTTTGACGGCCTTGACGATTATGCCGATGGCTTAATCCCGCTAATCCCTCTGGAAAGTTTTGACGACTTAGATGATTACAGCGACAACCTTATACCATTAACGGCTATTGATAACTTTGACGGCCTTGATGACTATCTTGATGGGTTAACTCCGTTACTGCCGGTTGACGATTTAGGCGGCCTATCTAACTACTACGATAATTTAATACCGTTGCAGCCCTACGATGACTTTGACGACTTCGATTTTTATAACGATGGGTTAATGCCTTTAATACCTATCGATGATTTTGACGACCTTGATGATTATCTTGATAGATTAACGCCGCTGCCGCCTATGGACGATTTAGATGGCCTTGACGGTTACCTTGATGACCTAACGCCGCTGCCGCCTATCGATGATTTAAATGGCCTGCCTAATTACTATGACGATTTGCTGCCGTTATTACCTTACGACGATTTTGATGACTTTGGCGACTATAACGATAATTTAATCCCCTTACCGCCTACACCATGGTTACCCGACCTAAGCGACAGTGTTGAAGGTGGTTTAGACTCGGCCGAAAACCGCCCGGCTATCGACGATAGTTTACCTAGCTTAGCCGATTTCTTAGACGATTTTGATTACTTTATCGATGACGCCATACCGCTGCCGTTACCGCCTCCGCCGGTAGAGCCTAGCGTTACGCCGCCAACCACCCAAGCCACCGGCGGCCTAACCGACCAAGTGCTTAACTCGGCGGCCTTTAGGACTTTATCGGCAGCCGACCAAGCTTTACTGCGCAGCCATCTTAGCGATAGCTTAACGGAGGATTTCAATTATATTCAATTAACTGCCTCCAGCGATTTAAACAATTTAATGACCGCTCTAAGACAGGTAGCCTCCGTGATGCCCGATGTTACCGTACAGCCTGTTATCGGCAGCGATGGCAATATCCACTATCGTTTACTTACCGGCAGTTACTTTGTTGATGAATTAGGTGTGCTGGCGGCCCGTGCCCGCCAGCTTGGCTTTAGAGATTTTGCCCTTTTAAGGTAACAATTACATATGCAAATAATTAAAGCTAAAGTTATGGGTTATTGCACAGGGGTAAAACTAGCCATTAATAAGGCCGAAGCGGCCTTACGGGAAGGGCCGGTTTACTCACTGGGGGCGCTTATCCACAATAAAGCCGAAATGGAGCGGCTTAAATTACTAGGCTTAAAAGTAATTAACGCTAACGAAGTACCGCCGGCCGGCGCTACGGCTATGGTTAGGGCGCATGGGTTACACCCCCAAAAACGGCAAGAACTATTGGCTGCCGGTGTTACCTTAATAGATGCCACCTGCCCTTTTGTGCTTAATAATCAACACACTTTGCAAAGTTATAACACTAACGGCTACTTTGCCATTATCATCGGCCAAAAGGAACACGCCGAAATTACGGCTTTAGTGGGCTTTAGCCATAACTATGTGGTTATTTCTACAGTAACAGAGGCCGAACAATTAGTTACTTTGGCCCCAAAGATTGTCGTTATGGCGCAAACCACCTTTGATAAAACAAACTACGAGCACATTAAGGAAGTTTTAGCTAACCGTTACACTCTTGAAGCGCCGCCGTCTATCTGCCCGGCTCCTCTTAGCCGCTTAAAAGCTCTCGAGGAGTTATCTCCTTTGGCAGAGGCTTTAGTTATTATCGGCGATAAAGATAGTGCTAACAGTTTAACTTTATGCAATAAAGCTTTGTCTTTAAACAAAAATAGTTTTCTTGTAGAAAAGGAATCAGATTTTGACAAAATATTTTTAAAAAATTATCACACTATTGGGTTAGCCGCTAGCGCCAGCAGCCCCAGTTGGCTAATTAATAACCTAGAACTTTTTTTACAGGAGGATTAACTATGAAAGTTACCTACAATGGCCTAACCATTACCGACGAAGAAACCACCATTCAGAGGGTTTACGAACTGCTTACCGCCGAACTTAGCAACGCTAATGTAACCTTTAGCACTATCGAAAAAGCCATACAAAGCTCACTTTGCGTTTCGGTGTACGATGGCAAAGATTTAGTTGGTTTTGTGCGTGTTATCAGCGACTACAGCGCCGTAAGCATTATCCTTGATGCGGTGATAGACCCCAAATACCGCTCACGCGGCGTTGGCCGCAAACTTTTTGAGTTTGTACATAATCACCCGCGCCTAAGGCACACCGCTAAGGTGTTATGGACTAACAACGGCGAAAAATTTTTTACCGCACTTGGTTATGTCCCGTTAAGCGGTACTTTATTAAGTCTTAAATAACGATTAACGCTACAGGGAAAAAATGGATAAGCAATTACAAGAAAAAATTGATTATTATCTAAAACACGAAAGTTATCAAAAATTTAAAGATGAAATAATAACTTTACTTAAAGATGATAATTCAAATGAATTAAATGACCGCTTTTACCGCGAATTAGAGTTTGGTACCGCCGGCCTGCGCGGTAAAATTGCCGGCGGCTTAAACCGCATAAATAATTTTGTCATAACTAAAACAACACAAGGTATCGCTCATTATTTACTTAAAAATAACCCGCAAGCTAAGGTGGTTATTGGCTACGACCCGCGCCACTACAGCCGGCAGTTTGCTCAGCTTACGGCCGCTATTTTGGCGCAAAATGGGTTGCAACCTTACCTTTTTAAAAATATTTGCCCTACACCGGCCCTTGCTTTGGCTACCGTCCACTATGGGGCCGCTTTAGGCATAATGCTTACCGCCAGCCATAACCCGCCGGAATATAATGGCTATAAAGTTTTTGCCGCCGATGGCAGCCAGATAGTAAGCCCCATCGATAAAGAAATTTTAAGCGAAATTGAGCGGGTAACTATGCCGCAGCCGGCAAATTATGATAGTTTAGTAGCCCAAAATTTAATTAAATTAATTGATAACGATTTTGATGAGCTTTATTTTAATATGGCCCTTAATATCGTTGATAGAGATATTTTTACACAAAGCAAAAATTTCAAGGCTGTTTATTCGGCTTTGCATGGGGCGGGAGCACCTTACGTGGAAGAGCTTTTTAAGCGGCTTAACAGCCCGCTTATCGTGGTGCCCGAGCAAAACGCAGGTGATGGCAACTTTCCTACCGTAAGTTACCCTAATCCCGAAGATGAAAGCGCCCTTAAATTAGCTCTCAATCTTGCTAAAAAAGAAGCGGCCAATTTAGTGCTGGCCACCGACCCCGATGCCGATAGATTAGCCATAGCTTACCGCACGAAAGATAACGACTATGCCGTTTTAAACGGCCATCAGGCAGGAGCTTTACTGGCCAATTATCTGTTATTTAAAGCCGGTAAACAAGGTATAGATAGACAAAATATCTTTATCGTAAAATCTATCGTTACCGGCGAACTGGAACAAAAAGTGGCTTTAAGTTACGGCGCCGCCTGTTATAGCGCCTTAACCGGCTTTAAATGGCTGGCACAGACTATGCGTGAGCAAAACGCACAAGGGAAACATTTTATTTTAGCCAACGAAGAGGCCATTGGTTACCTTGTGCACAGCGCTTTTAAAGATAAAGATGGCATTACTGCCGCTTTAATTGCTTACGAAATGGCCCTTTATTACCAGCTGGCCGGCAAAACTTTAGGTGATGTGTTGGAAGAGTTATATCAAAAATTTGGTTATTATGCCGATTGGCAGATTAGCCAAAATTACGAAGGCGAGGCCGGTCTTAAAATAATGCAAGACATTATGACTAAGCTGCGGCAGCAAGGGTTATCTTATATCGGTGCACAAAAAGTAATGCAAAGTTACGATTATTTAACCGGCGCCCTTAACGATAACGGCCAAATTACCGCCCTTAACTATGCCAAAAGTAACGTTTTACAATTTGTTACCGAAAACGGCAGCCGCCTTTCGGTACGGCCAAGCGGGACGGAACCAAAAATTAAATTTTATCTTTCGGCCGTCGTTAGCCCTTACAACGAGACAAAAGACAAATTAAAAGCAGATATTTTTTTAGATGATGTTAAAAAATTAATAGCTAATTTATAAAATTAAGAGTAAATTATTAAATTTTAAGGAGAAATTTATGAGAGTTTTAGCAATCAACGGCAGCCCGCATAGTGATGGCTCCACCTATAATGCCATTAAGTTGGTAACCAATCAATTAGAGGCCGAAGGAATTAGCAGCGAAGTGCTGCATATCGGTACCAAACCCATTAGCGGCTGTCTTGCCTGTGGTTTTTGTAGTAAGCAAGCCGAACCCAAGTGCGCCATCAACGGTGATAGTGTCAACGAAGCGATGGCCAAAGCTAAGGAAGCCGACGGCATTATTATTGCCTCACCGGTGCATTTTTCTGGGATTGCCGGCACCATGAAGTGCTTTTTAGATAGATTCTTTTACGCCGGTGTAAGCAATTTGTGGTACAAAGTTGGTTTTGCGCTCTGCGCCGTGCGCCGCAGCGGCGGGGTAACCACCTTCGACCAATTAAACCACTATCTTGCTTACGGTAATATGGCCATTGCCGGCGGCCAATATTGGCCGGTGATTCACGGCCTAAAAGATGATGAAGTGCTGCAAGATGCCGAAGGAGTACAAAACCTTAAACGTGCCGGCAGTAATATGGCTTGGTTAATTAAAAACTTACAAGACACCACTCCGCCGGCCTTTAACGAGCAAAGAATATTTACTAACTTTATTAGATAATTAAAAGTTGAGAACCAAGAGTTGAGAATTAAAATATCGTTTAGGTACGTAATTCTTGGCTCTCAACTAAAAATTAAAGTTTAGCTAAATTATCCACAGCCTCTTGGTTGTTAGGGTCGGTACCGTAATGCCTATCTTGGTCCATTAAGCTAATTTGCTCCATATCGTCATCGTTAAGGCTAAAATCAAATACCTCAAAGTTTTCTTTAATGCGGCTAGCCGTTTGCGATTTAGGAATAACATTAACCCCGCGCTGGATATTCCACCTTAACATCACTTGAGCGTTACTTTTACCATATTTATCGCCGATAGCTTTAATGGCCTCGTTGGTAAGCAAATCACTTTTGGCTTGCCCCAGCGGCCCCCAAGCTTGCATCACAATCCCTTTAGCGGCTAAATATTGCCTATAACTTTCTTGCTGCAAATAAGGGTGGCACTCTACTTGGTTAATCACCGGCACTTCGCTACTATTATGCAGCAGGTGGTCAAGGTGGCTTTTGGTAAAGTTACTTACCCCAATGGCACGCATCTTTTTTTGGCGATAAAGCTCTTCTAATTTGTGCCAAGCTTCAAGGTAACCATCAACCGGCCAGTGGATTAAATACAAATCGACATAATCTAGCTCCAGCTTATCCAGCGATTCTTGATAGGCCTCTGCCACCCTCCCCTGAACAATATCGCGCGACCATAGTTTAGTGGTAATAAATAAATCTTCGCGTTTTAAACCGCTTTTTTTAATGGCGCTGCCTACGGCCTCTTCGTTGCGGTAAACCGTTGCCGTATCCAGCATACGGTAACCCGTTTGCAAAGCCGTTAAAGCGGCTTCTTCGGCATTTATATCTTTATCAAGCTTAAATAAGCCAAAGCCCAATATCGGTATAGTTACGCCGTTGTGAAAGGTTTGATTTATCATCATTTGCTCCTTAAAATAAAATTTATTTAATTATATTGTGAGGTAAAATGATAGTTTTGGCAAGAGGTTTTTCATAAAAAATGTACAGAGTTTACTCCATAAACAGATAATTAATCGCTTCATCGGCCGTTTCAAAAGGTTTAATCTCTAATTCTTTCAGCACTTCGGCAGGAATATCCTCTATATCGCGCTGATTGCGGCTGGCAATTAAAATGGTTTTATAGTGGTGGCGATGAGCGGCCAAGCTTTTTTCCTTAAGGCCGCCAATCGGCAGCAGTTGGCCCGAAAGGGTAAGTTCACCGGTCATTGCTACATCATCGCGCATTTTTTTACCGGAGATAGCCGAGTACAAAGCGCTGGCAATGGTAATACCGGCGCTGGGGCCATCTTTAGGAACGGCGCCTTCCGGAGCGTGGATATGCACATCTTTACCCTTAAAAAATTCGGCGTCAAAGCCCTCTTTTTCCATATAGCCTTTAATAAAGCTGTAAGCAATATGGGCGCTTTCTTTCATTACCTCACCCAGTTTACCGGTTAAATCCAACTTGCCGCTGCCGGCCACCAAATGCGCCTCGATGGGCAAAGCCACGCCGCCGCGTTCCGTCCACGCCAGCCCCATCGCCATACCCACGTGCAACGAAATTTTTTCTTCGGTAAATTTAATTTTTCCCAGTAAATCAAATAACTTATCCTTATCAATATCTTTATTAATAACTATAGCGTTAGGTTCATCTAATTGCTCTAATTCGGCACGTATAAGTTTGCGTACCATACGGCCGGTCTCGCGCTCCAGCTCGCGCACGCCGCTTTCTTTAGTGTAACTGCGGATAAGACCGTAAATAGCCTCATCACTTAAATTAATCGTAGAGCCCTCTAAGCCGTTTTCTTTAAGCTGTTTCGGCAGTAAAAAACGTTTAATAATTTGGTATTTTTCCAGCTCGGTGTAGCCCGACAGCTCGATAATTTCCATTCTATCTAATAACGGATAAGGTATCCCCGCTAAACTATTGGCCGTAGCAATAAATAGCACCTGCGATAAATCGAACGGCAGCTCGAGGTAGGTATCGGCAAAACTTTTATTTTGTTCGGGGTCTAAGGTTTCCAGCAGCGCGCTGGCCGGGTCGCCGCGGTGGCTATCGGTAGACATTTTATCGATTTCGTCCAGTAAAAAAACCGGGTTAATCGATTTTATTTTTTGAAAAGATTGAATAATTTTGCCGGGCATACTACCTAAATAAGTACGGCGGTGGCCTTTAATTTCGGTTTCATCACGCACACCACCCAAGCTAAGGCGCACAAAATCGCGCCCTAAAGCTTTAGCAATGGCACTGGCCAAACTGGTTTTACCTACACCGGGCGGTCCGACAAAACATAAAATAGGCCCTTTAGCGTAAGGGGCTACTTTGCGCACCGCTATAAAATCTAGGATACGTTCTTTGGCCTTTAATAAACCAAAGTGGTCTTGGTTAAGAATGTTCTCGGCCTCTTTAATGCTTAGCGTATCACCGGTGCTTTGCCCCCAAGGCAAATCGGCCACTACCTCGAGGTAGGTGCGCAAAGTGGCCGCCTCCGGTATCATCGGTTGCAGCCGCCGTAAATGAGCCAGCTCTTTTTTTAATTTACTGCTAATTTCTTCGTTAAAGTTAAAGCCGGCAAATTTTTTCTCCAGCTCATCGGCCCCAGTTAAATCTTCTTTACCGTCATTAAGTTCGTGATTAATCTCTTTAAGCTGCTCTTGCAAATAATAATCGCGATTACGTTTGGCGATGCGGCCCTTAATACGCTCGTTTATATTGCGTTTTAAAATATTAATTTCATTTTCATTATCCAGCTGTTTTAGTAATAAAGCAAAACGTTCTTGCTCATCGGGCAGCGAAAAAATATCTAATTTTTTATCTAGGCTTAAATCGATGGCGATTAAAATTTTACTAAATATTTCGGCCGGTTTTTTGCTTTTTTCTAAACTTAAAACTAGCTCTTTAGGCAAATTACTTTCTTGGCTATACAGAGCAAACGATTTCTTTAAATTAGTGCTTAAAGTTAAAACTTGGTCATCTTTTACGTAAGGTTCTTTTTGGTAACGGGCATAATTAAAACCGTCTTGATTATTAACGGAGGCTATTTTGACCCGCTCTATACCCTCTACCACCAAACGCTGCGGCCCATCGGGCATTTGCAGGCCCTGCAAAACGCGGCCAAGCACCCCGTAAGGCCGTATACCAACGGCATCTTTAGCGGCGTAAGCTAAAACACACAATTTACCCTGCAAGCTCGCGGCCAGCTCGTCTTCACTTTGCATAGGGCTGGCCACACTGCCAACCAGACAAGGTAAAACCAAGCTATCCTTAAGCACTATTAATAATGCTTCGTCCTGTATCTCTCCGCGCAGCCTTCCTAATATTTTCATTGTTATGGTAAACCTTTAAGCGCTATTCTTTTTGCTTTCGTGGATTAAATTAGGCCACTCTTCTTGCATTTTAAGCGGGTCGGTTATAATAACTACTTCGCTGTTATTTTTTATAACATCGGCCGTTACAATAACTTTTTTGGGCCCTTTAATACTCGGCAAGCTAAACATAATATCGTTCATAGCTTTTTCAACAATCGCCCGTAAGCCGCGTGCTCCAGTTTTACGCTCTATCGCTTTATCGGCAATCGCCTCAATCGCCTCTTCTTCAAAATATAAATCGGCCTCATCTAAAGCAAAACTGGCCTGATACTGCTTAATAATAGCATTTTTAGGTTCGGTAATAATTTGCTTAAGGTCGTCTTTGGTAAGCTCGTTTAAAGCCACGTTAATAGGCAAACGGCCGATAAACTCCGGGATTAAACCAAATTTAATTAAATCGTCCGGCTCCAGCTCACCGTAAATTTGCTCTAAATTTTCTTTACCTTCGCCGCTCACTCCAAAACCTAAACTGCCGCTGGACAACCGGCGCTCTATCACCTTACTTAAGCCGACAAAAGCGCCGCCGCAAATAAACAAAATATTACTGGTATTAATTTTAAGTAATTCTTGATTAGGGTGCTTGCGGCCGCCCTGTGGCGGTACGCTGGCCTCTGTGCCTTCAATAATTTTTAATAACGCCTGCTGTACTCCTTCGCCGGAAACATCACGCGTGATACTTACATTTTCGCCTTTACGGGCAATTTTATCAATTTCGTCAATATAAACGATACCGTGCTCGGCGGCGGCAATATCGTTATCGGCGGCCTGAATTAACTTAAGTAAAATATTTTCCACATCTTCCCCCACATAACCGGCTTCGGTTAAAGTGGTGGCATCGGCAATGGCAAAAGGTACGTTAAGTTTTTTAGCCATAGCTCTGGCCAATAAAGTTTTACCGGTACCGGTAGGGCCGATGATAAGCACGTTGGCTTTTTCTAGCTCCACCTCGTTATCATCAAACTTTTTTTGGCTGCGGATACGTTTATAATGATTATAAACCGCCACACTTAAAGTTTTTTTAGCCTGTTCTTGCCCTACCACATATTCATCAAGGTAGGCCTTAAGTTCTTGCGGGGTAGGGATAGGCGCACTTTCGGCCGTAAGCTGCTCTTGCTTTTCGCCTTCTTTGGCCAGCATATCAAGACAAACCTTTAAGCACTCATTACAAATGGCCGAAGAAGGGCCTGCCACCAAGCGCCGCTTTTTATCGCCGGCTTTACCGCAAAACGAACAATATTGCATCTCTTTATCTTTTTTCATTAAACTTTATTTTCCTCGCCACAAAAACTAGCTGCCTTTGCGGATAACCTTATCGGCTACTCCGTACGCTACCGCCTCTTCGGCACTTAAATAAAAATCGCGCTCTAAATCTTTAGCTACTTCGTCATAATTTTTGCCGCAATTCTCGGCCAAATAACCGGTTAATAACTTTTTTAAACGAATAATCTCTTTAGCCGTAATGCCAATATCGCTGGCTTGGCCGCCGGCTCCGCCCCACGGCTGGTGCATCATCACCCGGCTGGACGGTAAACAGTAACGTTTACCTTTAGTGCCGGCGCTAAAAAGCAAAGCCCCCATACTGGCCGCCTGCCCTAAACAATAAGTAGCAATATTACTTTTAACAAATTGCATTGTATCGTAAATAGCAAGACCAGCCGTAATACTGCCGCCCGGACTATTGATGTACATACTAATTTCTTTTTCGGCCCCTTGACTTTGCAAAAACAGCAGCTGCGCCACTACGGCATCGGCCATTAAATCATGAATTTCGCCGTCAACAAAAACGATACGGTCTTTTAATAGCCGCGAATATATATCGTAAACTTGCTCGCCGTTACCGGTTTGCTCTACCACCCGCGGCACAGAATATCCATAATAATTATTCATATTAACTCCATATTTTATTAGTTAATAAATTAAGCCAAATCATCTTGCTGCCGTAAAGCTTGTTCTTCTTTATTAACCAAATCGGCAAATTCGCTTAAAGTAAGTTCTTTAACCTCTAAAACTTTAGCGCTGCTGCTTAGCAGCTCGATAGCTTTTTTCTCCAGTAAATCGCTCAACAAAAAGGTTTCAAAGTTAGGGCCTAACTGCCTTTTAAGTTCTTCTACCGCCATATCATGTTGACCGGCCAGCTTCACGGCTTCGGCCTCTACTTCGTCGGGAGTGGCTTCGATATTTTCTTCCTTAACAATGTTGGTAATAATAAGCCGTCTTTTGATGGCCCTAATATTATCTTCGCGCCAAGTAGGCGATAAAGCATCTATATTACCGCCCAGCATTTTAAGTAAATTCTCTTCGCTTAAACCGCTTTGAGCCGCCAGTTCGCTAAAACGCCGTTCGGTTTCTTGGGTAATCATACTTTCCGGAATATCAACTTCAACTTTATCAATAAGTTTAATCATAATTTCGTTAAAACGTTTATCACTAGCGGCTTGCTCGGCGCTTTGGGCTAACTTAACGGCAATATCGGCTTTTAAATCGGCTAAGTTTTGATATTTTTCGCTAATATCTAAGGCAAAATCGTCATCAAGCTCGGGGATTTTCCGCTCTTTTATCGAGGTAAGAGAGGTTTTAATTTTAACGGTACGGCCGGCTAAATCTTTAAATTTATGGTCGGCGGCATAACTTTTAGTAATAATTTTTTCTTCGTTTTTAGCAAGGCCAATCACTTCATCGTCAAATTCGTAAAAAGTATTACCTTCGCCAATGGTAAAAGCAAACCCTTGCCGCTTGGTGTCCTCTATCTCATTACCGGCATCATCAAGCTCGGCATAGTTAGCCGTTACCACATCGCCTTTAGCGCTTACCCCAGTTTTGTCTACCGCTAAGGCATTTTGCTGTTGCAGCCGTTCCAGCTCTTTAGCTACTTCTTCGTCATTAACTTTAACGGTGTAACTATTGGCCGCTACCTCTTTATAGTTAGGGGTGGTAAACTTTGGCTCTACATCGATGGCTAAAGTAAATTGTACATCGTTATTAAAATCGAAGCTAAGTTCTTCTTCATTTAGTAAAGCGGGGCTGCTATAATATAAAGGCTGCTGCTCCATCGTTGGCAACACCTCTTGAAAACTTTGCTGAATAAGATTATTTAAAGTTTCGGCCTTAATGGCCTCGCCATATTTACTTTCCATTACCGCTAAAGGCACTTTACCGGGCCTAAAGCCATCGATACGGGCCTCTTTACTATATTTAGTAAGCAACTGGTTATATTGTTTTTGCGCCTCGTTAGCAGCTATTACTAACTTAATTTTGGCCTGCGATTTTTCGTAACTAATATCTTTTTGGCTTATCACGATAGTTATTCCTTTACTTATTATACTTAAAACTATTTTAGCTTTTATATTATGAACTATTTTAGGGGTTTGGTCAACAACTATGCTAAGTTATAGCAGCAAAAAACGTAGATTAAAAGTAGGCAGATATTTAAGAAAATTAATAATTAAGAACTAAGAATTAAAAATTGAAAGAAACTAGTTCTTAATTATTACTTTTTAATTCTTAATTTTTAAGGCAACTATCCCTTTATAGCTGCCAAATGTTTGTACAAAGCTGTACCACAGGCCAAACTTTTAAATTTTAGCTTTACTTTAGGCCCAAGCTATGCTAAACTAAAACTATGAAAAAAATATTAACTATAGCTTTATTACTAATAGCTATAAATGCACAAGGGCAAGGC